>JBMTWK010000382.1:0-4124 GCA_049452395.1 Prochlorothrix sp.
TCGCGGTAGGGGTCGTGCCCCCGTGCCGACCCTCTTCGCGCAAAACCAGGGCAACTACGGGGGGTTTGCCCCTACCGTGACAGGGAAATCCAAAACCGGGGCAACCACGGGGGGATTGCCCCTACCATGAAAAAGAGATTGGTTAATTGGAGACTTCTAGTAATTCAATTACCCGCCCTTCAAGATCCTTAACTAAAAAATTGAGCGGCTTATCGCGGCGGATTTTGTGTTTGATACCACGGGTTTGGATCCGCATGAGCAGCAACTCTAGACAGTCACGATCGAAACAGACATGGCGCTGGCGATCGTGATAGCCCAGGCTCGCCCCCGGAATCACATGGAGTTGTGTATTTTTCTTAAGCTGATACCACAGACCATCGACACTATTGGAGCGGGTCGCCGTTGCCGTACTGCCCAAATCGGCAGTGGACATATAGAGGGGGTCTAGGGACATGCCACCCCCGGCGAGGGTTTGCTCGTAGTTGTAGTAATAGTGGAGGGGGACATCGGCGGTGGGCAAACTGAGGAGACCTTCATAGAGCGACTGGGCGATCGACAGGTCCGAGACCATCACCGTATGGACCTTGGGCGCACTAGTCAGGAACATCCACATCGCCCCCGCATAGGCCACCAACAGCAACACCATAACGCCCTGGGTCGAAAACAGACCATCCAGGGGCACAGCAGCAACGGTGAGGGGCAGGGATAAAAACAAGGTCGCAAACATGGACGAATACAGAGGCTTCTCGGCTAAAGGACGGGTACAAAAAGGGTGGGCAGCGTAACTATTCAGGGGTCTACGAAGTTAGTAGGGTTTCAGCCCTTCGATCGGAGTCCGAAGCAGCTCAAACCATACCAATCCAGGATTTTCAGAGCCTGAAACCCGCATTCTTCCGTGACCCCCTGAATGGTTACGTGGGCAGCAGGGTCGGCGGGGGAATGGAAGGGGCCGATCGGCAGACCGGGGTAGTGTTCATTATGCTACAGCCTACCGGGAAGTGGGACTGCTGAGCCGCCGACTCGATAAACAGAACCTTTGTATTGTTGACACCCCTTAAAGCCTTGGTAGACAATTTTGCCATGCAAAAAAACGTCCGCAAAAGCACCGCTACCCAAATCCTAGACATTGCCCAAAACCTGCTGCAAAGCCGAGGCTATAGTGCCTTTAGCTATGCAGATATTTCCGAGCAGGTCGGCATTCGTAAAGCGAGTATTCACTATCATTTCCCCTCAAAAGAAGATTTGGTGCGGCGACTGATTCAGTACCATCGCCAAGGCTTAAGTCAGTCCTGCGATCGCATTCTCCACAGCCATCAGCAACCCTCCGATCGACTACTGCAATTTGTCAACCTCTACCGGACGGAATTGCAGCACCATCAAATTTGCCTGGGCGGCATGTTAGCGGCAGATTTCAATACCCTTTCTTTGCCGCTCCAAACGGAATTACGGGAATTTTTCCAGCAGCGGGAAACGTGGTTGGCCCAAGTCCTAGAAGCGGGAGAAGCCGCCCAACTGTGGCACTGCAAGCCGACGGTCGAAGCGGATACGAAGGGGTTGCTCTCCCTGCTCCAGGGTGCCCAGCTCCTCGCCCGCACGGAACCCGATCCCCCGATCGCCTTCGACCTCACCGTTTATCCCCTCCTCCAGGCCAAGTACCACATTATGGTGCACTAAACCAAGCCGCTCTGCACCAAACCAGAGCAACCATGGGGAGTTTGCCCCTACCGGCCTGAAAATCAGGGCAACCCTGGGGAATGTGCCCCAAACCGAATTTTTGATCTGGGTAGGGGTCGTGCCCCCGTGCCGACCCTTTTTGCAACAAAACCGAATCATGCATTTAGGTAGGGGTCGTGCCCCCGTGCCGACCCTCTTCGCGAAAAAATCGGGCAGAAACGAATAAAATTTTCCAAATTCAACAAAATTACGCAGTTTTGAGGGCAGTAGTGAAGAACAGATGAACGGCCTCTGGTTGGTCGCGGGGTGCAAGGGGAAAGGTAAAGCGATCGTAGGCCGCTTCAGGATCGTTGGGCTGAACCGACTGGGCAACCCAGCCATACTCCGCCAAAAAAGCCTCCGGGTCATTACAGCCAAAATGCCACATAGTCGCCCAAGCTTCAGTCCCATTGCACGCCACATCATTAATGAGATCGCAACCCAAAACACTGCCGATCGCCGATAGCGTATTCAGAACCCGCATTAAATCCCGTGCCTGTTCCGGCAGCAAGTAATACAAAAATCCCTCTAAAACCCAAATTGTAGGCTGTTCTGGCTGGAATCCTGCCGCCTGGAGAATTTCGCCCCAACGACTCTCTCCTAAATCCGCCGATTGGGGCCGCCAGCAACAAGTCGGCACCGCCTCAGCCAGCATCTGCACTTTATAGTCAATCATCACCTGCTGATCCAGCTCATAGCAGACCATCGTAGGGGGCAATTTCAGCCGAAAAGCACGGCTATCAAGGCCAGACCCCAGTAAAACCAGTTGAGTATAGCTTGATCGATGCTTCAGGATGAAATCATCCAGAAATCGGGTTCTCACCTGCCCATAGGGCCGTCCCTGCTGCTCATACTGCTCCACAATGGGCCGTGCTGCGGCCACAGCTTCTGCCCCCGCTAACTGCGCCGCAAAGGGATCAACAAATAAGGCATCGGCCCGCTCCGACTCCACCGCTCGGATAGCTGCCATAGAACGGGCCGTATCGCTCACACCGGTTACTGGGGTGTTTTCCATAGGGGGTGTTTTCCATAGTTTTTCATAGATTTAATTTAATTTTAAATTCCCTGATAAATTGGCTTATTCTATTCTAAATCTAGCTAAGACCGGATAGAGACCCGACAGCAGCCCTATGCTGACGCTAGCTCTCTATCCCCCCCATCTCACCCCCCATGTCTGCAACTCCCCAACCACCCCCAGCCCCCTCCAACCCTAACTCAGACCTTGCCCAAGTTATCCAAGAACTGCGGGCACTACGATCGGTCCAAGCCCGAATTCTGGAAGAACTGCAAGCCCAAAACCCAACTCTTACGATCTCTGAACTGCTCTCGGATTTACCTGCCGATTTTCCCCCGGTCCAGCCGGACGAGCCGGAGCCGGAACCCCTAGCCCAGCCCCCGCTGCCCCCGCTGTTTCAGCACCTCAATCAATGCCGCCTGAGTCTGAGTCAGCCCCTTGCCCAGCCGATGCAGGGGTTGGCGGCTCCCATGAAGACAGCGGTTCAGTGGCCGTTACGGTGGCTCGTGGTGCGGCCCCTGCGCTGGGGGGTGTGGAAGCCGTTGAATTATTTGGTGCTGGGGCCGATCGGCTATGGTCTGGCTTGGTTGCCCTATGCGACGGTGCGACCAGCGGCTCAGTGGATGTTGGATCGGGCAAAGGCGATCGAAAATACAGCTTGGGAACAGACGCTGGATGAAGTGGCTGAGTCACTGGCAGAAATGGGACTGCTCAAGCTGCTGGATGCTGCCGGAAAGTTGGCGGTGATCGTGGGGATTGCCACTTGGGTCACGGGTGGGGCCGATCGGGCCAAGGAGCGCCAATACCAAGCCTGGAGCATGATTAATTCCGCCGCGTCGATCGATTTGCTCTCGGCCCAGGTCAAAAACAGCACTGATGTGGCTGAGTCGAGGACTAGGGAGGAGGAAGGTCTGGCGACGGATACCAAAACCGATGATGAGGACACACAACAAACTAGCGAGGGCGGACGGATCAAAGCACTTCAGGATCTCCATGCCGATGGCCAGTCCTTAGCGGGGCTACAGGCACCAGGAGCATCCCTAGGGGAAATAGACCTGAGCAGCAAGATCCCTTGGTTCTGTTTTGAGCGAGTGAAACAACGCTTTCCCCAAACTTGTTACCCATTTACGGACTTATACTCTGCGAACTTCAGGGGTGCGAACCTGGGGGATGCAAAGTTACAGAGAGCTTGGCTATATGATGCGATACTCCAGCAAGCAAACCTACAGTTGGCTGATCTCACGCAGGCTAGTCTACAGTTGGCTGATCTCACGCAGGCTGTTCTATGGAAGACTGATCTTATAGAGACTAATCTCACAGAGGCCAATCTTACGGAGGCTAATCTTAGAGCTGATTTACGAAGTCGCTGAAACGCAGTCATAGCAGGGGTTTTGCA
>JBMTWK010000383.1:0-4121 GCA_049452395.1 Prochlorothrix sp.
CCTGCCTCAAACCTCTGGCCCCACTACACTACAGAGTTTTCTGCACCACTAAGCCGACGACCTATGACAAGCTCCTGACAGCCGTCGAAATTAACGATTTAATTGATGAAAGTCCTCTAGAAGATCGACTCTGGGCAGAGCTAAAGCGGCTAGAAATAGGAGCGGAGCGCCAAGAGGTAGTTCAGGCCGGATCCAAGTCTTATTTTCTCGATTTCGCGATTTATTGCGCTAAAGGTAATCTCAATGTCGAAACAGATGGCGATACCTGGCATAACAACCCTCAACAGGTAGAAGCTGACAAATTACGAGACAATGCACTGAAAGTCAAGGGCTGGCATACGTTGCGATTTACAACCAAGCACGTCCGCGAGAAGATGGCCAGTTACTGTTTGCCAACAATCACGGATACAATTAATGGATTGGGTGGACTTGGAACTGAAGGAAAGCTCTTGCTCCAGGTCACCCATCCTCCTGCTGAGGGCCAAGCAGAACAACTGAATTTATTTAACTTGTGAGTCAGCATAACCATGCACTTCACTTGTAGACCCCTTGATCTACTAGCCTTACTAACCCTAGAGAGGCTTTCAGGGCTTAGAACACTAATTTTTGGTTAAAACAAAGACGCTGCCTTCGTTACCCCGGACAATGCGCAGGTTTTCATCCAGATAAGTCACATCAATCCAGCCCTGGCGATCGCCCGTTTTGAGCTTGATATCCAAGGCCAAAAAGCGCCGATCGGTCTGCAACTCCTCAATCCACTGGCTTGGATCCTGATAGCCCAACAGAGGCCGCAGCCCCACCACAAAGCGCTCAAACCCGATCGTCAGCCGCTGATTCGTCGCCACCTCAAACCGCGCCGCCACACTGATCAAGCCCCCCGGAAACGGGCTGGCATTGAGATTGGCAATATTGAAAACCTGCTGGGTTTGGACCCGGATGCATTGATAAACCTGGCCCAATTGCAGCAGGGGCAGGCGATCGGTCCCCAGCAACTCGCTACTGGTGGTGTAGAGCAAGCGCCAGTCCCCATCCAGCAACTTAGCGGCGCGGGTGGGGTTGCGGGTGGGGTTGCGTTGTTCCACTTGGACAATGCGATCGGCAATGAGCGCTTTCTGCGCCGCAGAGGAGAATAACCCCCGGTTTTGCCCCGCCAAGGTCTCCAACAGTTGAGTTTTCGCAAGGGAATTAGCCATAGTCTTTAGGAGCCTAGTCGCGATCGAATCCGTACTGCCCACCCTACTACTTTACGCCCAATCTGCCACCCCCAATCTGCTCCCCCCAATCTGCAACAAGGGGACCACCCCCGTGCCACAATGGATCGGCTCGTATGGATCGGCTCAATTGTTACAGTCCCTTTCCTCCCAACTGATCGCGTGAGGTTGCCCCATGAATCCCGTTACCCTGGACCCTAACATCTGGCTCATTGATGGTAGCGACAACTACCTGCTCGGCATTCGCCACACGGGCCAAATTTTATTTGAAGAGCAGTCTCCCTATCAGCTCGTGCGGGTTTATGACACCCTGGATTTTGGCAAAATGCTGGCTGTAGACAGCCTAGTTATGTGTACTGAAAAAGATGAAGCGGCTTACCATGAAATGCTCATCCATGTGCCGATGCTGGCCCACGGTGCCGTTAAAGAGGTGCTGATTATTGGGGGAGGCGATGGAGGTAGCGTGCGGGAAGTTGTGCGCCATCCCCAGGTCGATCGGGTCACGATGGTGGAGATTGACGAAGTGGTGGTGCGGGCTTCCCAGCAATTCCTGCCCAGCTTGGCCAAGGACTTCAATCACCCCAAGTTGAAGCTGATTATTGACGATGGCATTGCTTTTATGGAACAGGCTCCCGATGCCAGCTTTGATCTGATTGTGATCGACTCTTCGGATCCCGTTGGCCCTGCGGAGGGACTGTTTACGCCTGCTTTTTATCAGCAGGTTTATCGCTGTCTGAAGCCCCAAGGGGTGATGACGGTGCAAAGTGAGTCTCCTTCCTTTAATCAACCGGCTTTTACGGCCTTACACCAGTGCTTAAAGCAGATTTTCGGCCCAGAGCAAACTCACTGTTACCTGACGATTATTCCCACTTACCCGACGGGGATTTGGAGCTTTAATTACTGCACGAAGGGCGGTAGCCATCCGTTTAAGGACTGCGATCGGGCTGCTGCGGCTACTTTCGCCGAAACCCACAATCTCCAGTACTACAACCCCAATATTCACGAAGCTGCCTTCCAGTTGCCCACCTTTATCCGCGCTATGCTCCAGTAGTGCGCTTCAGCAGTGCCCTCACCCCAACCCCTCTCCCTGGGGGCGAGGGGCTAACAGGGGATTAGCCGCCGCTGCCGAGGACGACTAAGCCGACTAAGGTTGCGCTATTCCAGAGGCTGTGGAGCAGCATGGGGGCGAGGAGGTTTTGGGTGCGGCGGTAAACGTAGCCGAGGATCATGCCGAGGACCAAGAGGGGCAGGACTTCCGAGAGGCTGAGGTGAGCGACGGAGAAAATTAAGGCGCTGAGGCCGATCGATCCCCAATTGGAGAAATAACGGGTCAAGGAAGCTAGCAAAAAGCCCCGGAAGACAAATTCTTCAAAGAGGGGGGCGGCGATCGCGGCGGTGATGAAAAAGCAGGCTAAGGCTAGGGAATCCTTATTTTCTAGGGCTAAGGAGAGGATGGGGTTACTGCCGCCCTGTCCTTGCCAAATTTTCTGGTTAATGAGGGCGGTTAGGGTCACCAGCGGTAGCGCCATTAAATAGCCCCCCACTCCCCAAACCAGCCAGTTATTGCGCCAGTCTAGCCGAAACCAACCGGGCGGCAGGGGCCAGTAGGGTTTGACGGATTGGTAGAGCACGATCGTCACGCCGATCGCCATGGCCACATAGACCAACAAAACGTAAATGGCCTTGGCCCGCAGATCATTGGCGGGATCGGTTAAGGTTGGCACCTGTTTCAGAATTTGCAGCAGAATCGGCGCTAAAAACTGACTGACGACGACTTGGCCCACAAAGAAAAAGCCCACAATCATCACCTGCCAGGTAATTTCGCCATTCCAGGGCACAAACCAAGGGGTGCGGGGTGAGGGTGGCTCTGGGTCTGGGGCGCGATCGGCTGCGGAACTGTTGGGTTCTGGGGCGATCGCGGGGGTTGAGGGGGAAGTGGGGTCGATTGAGGTTGACGCGATCGAACTTGATGCGATCGAAGACGCAGCTAAGCCCGACTCCTCAGCTTCCCCCGGAAACGCGGTGCCCTGCTGGATGGCCCGGAACCCCAGCACCAATACCAACACCACCCCCACCAGTCCCCCGCCCAAGGGCAACACACTCACCGTCAGCAGCTTGAGCAATGCAGCTTCCGCAGCGGCTTCCTGCTGCTCCTGGAGCATGATCAGGGCTTGGGACCGTTGCTGGAGGCTATAAAGGCGCTGGAGGGCTTGATTTTGGAACCAGCCTGTTAAATCCTGCTGAATTTGGCTTTCAGCGGTGGGCAAGATGCGCGGCGGAGTTGCCCACAAACCTGCCAAAACCTGAGCCGTCAAACTATAGGGGGCCGTGGGTCCAGCCTCTTGGAGCGCCTGCCAGTGGTCTAGGGCCGCTGTTGGGTTATCCTGCACCGCTTCCAGCAGACCTTGCTTGAGGGTGACCTCTTCCGCCCAATGTTTGCCCAAACTGGCCACCTGCTCCGGGTTGGTTTGTTGGAGCTTGAGCACGGCATCGCGGGCTTCTTGGTATTGCTGGAGCGCCGTCGATCGGGGGGCTTCGCCCACAACCTGCTGCCGCAGCAGCGCCACAGATTCCTCGTCGCCATCCCCCCGCCATTCGCTGGCAGCTAAGAGCAAGTTGGTTTGGTACAGTTCTAAGCGACCCTGAACTTGGGGCTGGTTAAAGCTGGCCAGGAGGGAACTGCCCAGTAACACGAGGGCAAAGAGGCTCAGAAACCACAAGAGAACGCGCTTAGGGGTCATGGGCATGGTGTGGTGGACCGTAAGGGGTTGCAGGATTGTGAGGTATTGTAGGGCACCCACAGGGGCAAGATAACCTTAAAGCCTGAGGGGGACTAGCGTCGAGCTTTCATCGGGTTTCGATCCCTACTGCCAATTCGTGCCTCGTTCCTAGGCGCTGGGTGGGAATGTT
>JBMTWK010000384.1:0-4115 GCA_049452395.1 Prochlorothrix sp.
GGGCTGAGTTGAGGGCTTGGGTGGGTGTAGGGGCGGTATTTTCGGGGCCTGGGGGGCTGGGGTTAGGGGAGGTAACTGGGGTGGGGGTTGGAGGGGCTGGGGAGGGAGGCAGGGGTTGGGGAGGGACAGAAGCGGGAGGTGCAACGGGAGGTGCAGTAACGGGTGGGGCTGGGGAGGGAGGTGCAGGAATAGGGGTGGTGGGAATGGGAGGTGTAGCAACAGGGGGTGCAGCGTGTACTGGGGGAGCTGGGATAGCTACGGATGGGTGCGAACCCGGTTTAGCCAGGGTTTCCACTTGAATTTTGACGGGATACCCCATGATTTGGCTAAAGGCTTCTTCCACTTGGTCGATGCGATCGTCCACCATTTGCCGCAATCCGGGCGGGCTGCTAATTTTGGCCCGTGATCCCTGCATCGACAGTAATCGCACCTGTTGTTCCAGCAAAGCGCGGGTACTCTTAGCTGCCAGCCGGTTGAGCACTCGCTGCCACAGTTGGTTCCAATCCTCCGTTGGTGTGGGTTCAGCCACGGGGGGTGGGGGATCCGTGGTGACGGGGGCGGGGGGGTATGGGTTGGGATGGCTGGGGAGTGGAGGTGTGACGGGGGGCGGGGGGGGAGGTGCGATCGGGGTTGGGACTGCGGTAGGGATCGGCGTGCTGACGGGTGTTTGAACTTCTGGTGTTTGGACTTCTGGTGTTTGGGCTGGTGCTTGAACCCTAGGCGTGACAGGGGTTTGAAGGGCTGGATAAACGGCGGGGGTGACTGATCCGGGGGCGATCGTCGAGCTTGGGGGGAGGGGCTGAACAGCGGGGGCAGCTTGCGCAGTGGGCAGTAGGCCCATGAGGGTGACCTCTAACCAGAGGCGCGGTTGGGTTGTGTTTTTCAGTTGCACCTCACTGCTGCGTAAATGCTGCTGTCCCTGTAGAATCGTGTAAAGATCGAGCTTCTGGACAAAGGCACACATCTCTTGCCAGGTATCTGCCGTAATGGCGACTAAATCTCCCCGCTGCGGTGCTGTTTTGGCAATTAATAAGTCCCGGTAGAAACTGGCTAAATTCTGCAAGACTATCAGCGGCTCTCGCCCTCGGTTCATCAGGCGACGGGCTACGTCGATAAGTTGTTCGGGGTGGTTGGCGGCGATCGCCTCTGTTAAGGCCAAGAGATCCCGCTCAGGGACTGCGCCCACTAAATCCCAAACGGCTTCTGGAGCCACCGGGGGCGGCAGCAAACTCAACTGATCCAGCAAACTTTCCGCATCTCTCAGCCCTCCCTGGGCAATTTGGGCGACTAGGGTGATTGCGGCCTCAGTAATCTGGATTTGCTCTTGCTGGGCAATCTGCTGGAGGTGGCTAACCATGGCTTCGAGGGGGATGCGGCGAAAGTCGAAGCGTTGGCAGCGGGAGATAATGGTGGGGAGGACGCGCTGGGGATCGGTGGTGGCGAGGACAAAAATAACGCGATCGGGGGGTTCTTCGAGGGTTTTTAGGAGTGCATTAAAGGCAGCAGTACTCAACATGTGGCAGTTGTGGACGCTGAGTCCATTGGCCACAAAATTATGATTATCTTCGACTTCTAGGTCATAAACTTGCTCTTGGCCAGCGGGGCTTACAGATCTGACCGTTTCCAAACTTGTACGCCATGCTAGGGATTGAGTAGGATTGTAAGTCTGCCAGGAATTTGCGGCTGCTGTCGGCCCCCAAGCTAAGATAGGGATAGCTACGGTTTGTTTTGCTTCATTGATGGGAGTTGGTGCCAGGATCCGATCGCCGACTTGCAGATTCTCGGCTTTGATCCAGCCTCGATCGGTGTGAATCAGGTGATTGTTGGTGCATCGTAACTTTTGATGATCGGTCTGAATACTCAAAATCGGTCGTTCCCCGCGATTCAGCCAGCGAGTCACAGTTTTATATTCCCAGGCTTGGGTTTTCTCGTTATAACTCAGTACCCGTTGCCCTAGGAGTTGAGGATCTCGAATAGGCACCACCCCCTGCTCGGTTTGGACCAAGGCATCACCTGTGATGCACTCATCAATCACATAAACCTTATACCGACACTGAACCGGCGCAAATTGAGATCTTTCGATTAATTCTCGGATATTATCGACCCCAGTGTTACTGGCCGCGTCAATTTCAATCACATCTAAGGCCGAACCCCTGGCAATACTGGTGCAGGCTTCGCACTGACCGCAGGGGGTAGCCGTGGGCCGATCGCCCGCCAAGCAGTTCAAAGACTTGGCCAAAATTCGGGCACTGGAGGTTTTACCCGTTCCCCGTGGCCCCGTGAAGAGATAGGCCGGAGCGATGCGCTGTTGCTGGAGGGCATTGGTGAGGGTGGTGGCGATCGCCGTTTGTCCCACCAAATGTTGAAACATCTGGGGCCGATATTTATGGTGTAGGGGTTCGTAGGCCATGGGGATAAGCGGGGGACTCTGCCAAGCTGTTCTTTAGGATAGAGTAGTTCCGATAGGGATGCTTAAAGATCTTGCCATTGTATCTTAAAAATCGTACAATTGCACTACTTTATTGCCTCACCTTCACTCACCACCGCTCAGCTATGCAAATCCTCTCGGTTTCCCTCAAAAATTTCAAGATTCATCAGGAGCGTCAATTTGAGTTTCAACCCGGTGTCAATGCCATCTGTGGTGAGAATGGGGCTGGAAAAACTAGTATTTTAGAGGCGATCGCGTGGGTTTTATTTAATTTTACGGGGGATTATCGTAAAGAGGAGTTATATCGACAGGGGAGCAAAAGCACTCAGGTGACGGTGCGGTTGCTGTCGGCGGTGGATGGTCGGGTCTATGATGTGCAGCGGCAGAGTGGCAAAAGTCGGGCCGATAGCTATGTGATTTATGATTGCCAACTGAATCAGAAAGTGGAAGGTATCCACCGCATTAGCGATGCAGAGCAATGGTTACGGCAGAATTTGGGGATTTTGAGCAATACGAGCCTTAGTCAGTTATTTGCCGATGTTATTGGCATTCCCCAGGGGACGTTTACGGCGGATTTTTTGAAAAAACCAGGCGATCGGCGCAAAGTCTTTGATCCCATTCTCCAAGTGGAGGATTATAAACAGGCATTTCAGGCCAGCTTGGCCCTAGAAAAGTATGCCCAGGGAGAAGTGGCTAAGGTAGAGCAGGCTTTGGTTCTTATCACTGAGCGATTGCAGGACTGGGAGATTCTGAAGCAGCAGAAACAGAGTTTAGAGGCTGTGTTTGCTGAAGGAGAGGTGAAATTAGCGGAAATTACGGCCCAATTGGAGCAGGCTCAGCAGCAGTGGCAGGTGTGGAAGACCCAGCAGGAGAGTTTAAACCGGTTGCAAAGTGCCCTTGGTTTGGCCCAACAGCAACAGCAACAGTTTGAAAACCTACGATCGCGGCAGCAGCAAAGTTTAAATCAGGCCCAAATTGCGGCTGAGCAGTGCAACCTAGCTCAGAGTGGTTATGAGGCGTATCTGCACCTGAGTGGGATTTTGCAGGAACTGGGGCAGCGGCGATCGCAGCGGGATCAGCTTCAGCAGCAGCTTTGGACCCTGGAACGACAGCAGCAGCAACAGGCGCTAGAAACGGCAACGCTCCGCGCCCAGGGGGAGCAGCGTCAACAGCAACAGCAGCAATTACAGGCTTTAAAGCAGCGAATTCCAGAGCAGGAGCAGCTAGAGCGTCAATTCCAGGATCTTCAGGCCCAAATCCAGCAGCAAACCAGCCAAACTCTAAGGCTTCAGTCTTTTCAGCAACAACTGCACCAGCACCAGCAGCGCCACGGCCAGCTTCAAACCCAGATTCGCCAACTGGAACCCCTAGAGCCGATCGCCGCAACCCTGCCCAACCTAGAGGCGGAGTACCAACGCTGTCAAGATCGCCAAACCTATGGCATTGCGGCCCAAGCCTTTGAGCAGCAGTTGCAGAGAATGGTGAACCAAGGGCGGCAGCAACTGGATCAGCACCGGGAAGCGGTGGAAGTGGCGCAGCAAACCTTGACTTCGGCGGCGGCGGCTTTGCCCTTGTGGAGCGGTCAATTGACGGCGGTCAACCAAACCTTGGAAACGGGGTCAAGGCTACACCAGGGTTTGATTGAAGATTTAGAGGCCGAAATTTTAGCGGATTTGGCGCAACAGGG
>JBMTWK010000385.1:0-4100 GCA_049452395.1 Prochlorothrix sp.
AAACAGGGTCGGCCTGGGGGCACGATTCCTAGCTAATGCTCCTTCAGGTCGGGGCAAACCCCCCCGTGGATGCCCTAGTTCCCAAACTCTAACCCTTGACTTCTAGGGCATCCATAGGGTACTACAGCCACTGAGATCAAGTCTCTGGGGGCCGTATCCCTCAGGGGTATTAGCACAAGCCCCACGCTGGTGGCGGGCCGTAAGGAGTGAGCAATCCCATGCAGACGCACAATCCCCAATCTTCTGATCTGGCCACTGGTCCAGCGGTTTCGGGGCCAGCCATCCCCACGGATCAAACTCCCCGTCAGGCGGTGACCGGTTCTAGGGTTGCCCGATCGGCAGTTCCCCAGCGCCAACGCCCCCAACTGCACCGCTCTCCCTGGCTGCGGCTTGCCCTGACGGCCCTGAGCGGCTTGGCCTTTATCCCCAGCGCCCCCGCCCTCGCCCAACCCAGCAGCTTTACGGATATTCGGGGCCACTGGTCCCAGCTTTGCGTGGAAAGTTTGGCCGCCGATAACATCGCCAGCGGCTTTACCGATGCCCGCTTCCGGCCCGATGTGCCCCTGACCCGTGGCCTCTATGCCGATCTCCTCAGCCGCGCTTTCCCCAATGCGCCCCAACTGCAACCTGCTCCGGAATTTTGGGATTTGCAACCGACGGACCCGTTCTATGAGGTCATTCGCAAAACGGCTCAGCAGGGCTTTTTCTCCGGTGCCCAGGGTCGCTTTGGCAGCGCCGATCGCATCTCTCGCCAAGACTTTTTTGTTGCCCTGGCTAGCGGCCTGAGCTACACCCCCACCAGCCCCACCGATGCCCTCCTCCGGGTCACCTACGATGATGCGGACCTGATCGCCCCCTACGCCCGCGATGCCGTTGCGGCTCTGACTGAGCGCAAGTTTGTGGTTTCGCCCCTAGGCGTTCGCGACTTTCGGCCCCAAGCCCCCATGAGCCGAGGGGAAGCCGCCGCCGTCCTCTGCCAACTGCGGGGCAGTGCCCTCCCCAATACCGGGATTCCCACGGCCTTTGTTGTCGATCCCCCCACCCACCCGGAACCCTTCACCGAGCGGCGGACTTCGGCTGAGAACAACGTCACGGCCCAGCTCACCTACAGTAAAACCAATTATGAGTATGGGGAGGTTCGGCTCCAGATTCTGCGGGATAACCAAACCATTATTAACCAGCCTCTGAACCTGCCCGGTGGCTTTAGCCGCAATCTGAGCCTGCAATTGTACGATTTGGATGGGGATGGCTCTGTGGAGGTGGTGATTGATGGCATTGCGGGGGAAGGCCGCTGTTGCTCCCAGTCTTGGATTTACAGCTATTTGCCCCTAGAGCGCACCTACAGTGTGATGAGTTTCCCCTGGGGCTATGGCTCGTATCGGCTGCTGGATTGGGACCAGGATGGCATTCCAGAGTTCCATGGAGGCGATTCTCGCTTTAGTTTCCGCTTTGCGGAGAATTTTGCCGATGTGGTGTTGCCGTTGCAGATTTGGCAGTATCGCCAGGGCCAGATGTTTGATGTGACGCGCCTGTATCCCCAACTGCTGGCCCGCCAGAGTGAGATGCTGTGGCAGAACTACTTGATCCGCAAGGGACAGGGCAAGGAAACGAAGGGCATTTTGGCGGCCTATGGGGCGCTGCGCTTTTTGATGAATGAGGGGGAGGAGGGCTTTAATCAGGTGAGTTTTGCCTATGGGGAGCGCGATCGTAGCCGTTATCTCCAGGATTTGCGGGAGTTCCTCCGGGGCACGGGCTATACCAACTATTAAGGCTATCTCTCACGGACCGATATTTTGAGTCTTACATTCCCCCGCATTCCCCATGGAAGACTTGAAGATTTCTTTAGTCGCTGGGGGGGATGGGGGCCAGGTGGCCAAAGTGATCGGGGCTTTCCCGCAGACTGAGGGAAAAGGTAGTGAGGAGTGGATCGAGTTTGAAGTCGCTGTAGGCCACGGAGGACAGGACCGGGTAAGGAGAGTTAGAGGTTGAGGCTAGCCCGCAGTGCTTGGCGGTAGGCTTTAACGGTTTGGGTTTGCTGGGGGTTGTCGAGGAATTGGGCGAGGAGGGCAAAGTCTAGTTGGGGCAGGAGGGGGCTGGTGGGGCTGGCTTGGTAGCCTTGGTCTGGGTCCAGAAGGGAATAGACCTGAAATTGCCCTTTTTGCCAAAACCAGACTTCTTGCACACCTAAGCCTTGGTAAACCCGGAGTTTGTCGATCGTGCCGCTGGTAATCACGACTTCTAGGGCAATATCTGGGAAGTTTTGCAGTTCCCCAAAGCAGTAACACTCGTCGGGTTCGAGTCCCCGTTCGGCGGCTTGTTTGCGAAAGGTGGCCGCTCCGTAGCCGTTGAGGTCGAGGTCAAGTTCTTCAGCGAAGGCTTCGATTAAACGGGCAATGATTTTTTTAAGGCGTTCGTGTTCGGGGGAGGTGGACATGAGTTCGAGGGTTCCCTCTAGGTAGGTCATGCGGAGGGCGGGGAATTGGTCCATGAAGAGGTTGACCAGGGCATCGTATTGGTGCCAGGTTACGCCATGGAGGAGGAGGCGCTGGGGTGCGGTGGGGATTGAGAGGGAGGGATCGAGGAGGGTGGGGGGCATGGTTGGGGGGACTAGAGGGGCTAGGGGTTGGTTTAATTTTAGGCGATCGATCGTGGGAGGAATTGTATAATATACATGTACTACTTTTAGGACAAAAAAATAGACTTGAAGGCGCAACGATCGCCCGATCGTCCTGCCACAGTTTGCCGTAGGGGGGTCTGGAATATCAGCCACGATCGAACGGTGAAGTTGTGCGGCGGCAGACAAACTTAAAGTCTCATCGATGCCTTTCGTTCCGCCGTACCAATGTATTGTGAGGCTGCCTTAGCCAGTTCTAGGGCATTACAAAAGCTGTTGAGGCTACTCAATAAAGCATTATAGTAAGGATAAGCGTCGTCTCGATCATTTTGTAAAAGGTCATACAGGGTTAGCTCTGGTTCTGAAATCAGATGACTTGTGGGAAAGTTTAAGCCTGCTTCAGTTAGGCGTGTTGATGCGATCGCAATCAATAATGCTCCAACTGTTTCAGAGTTACCGTTGTGTAAATCCTCAAGTCCAGGCAAGATTAATTCTGCTCCCGGTAATTCCTTTAGTTCCATGGTTAACTACTTCCTTTTGATGAGGTCTGTTCAATAAAACTATTGACCCTACCTTTCAAAGTTTCAGGGTTAAGAGCAGGGAAACGAATTAATTCTGGCTCAATCGCTCTTAGGCAATTACGCAAATCTTCTAACAAAAATAATCCCTGTGCGTACATAGCTTGAACATCATTCAGGTCACGATCGTATCCTCTTGAAAGTTTAGAAAGTGCTTGAGCAGTAAAATCGTAATGATAGAAAGAGATTTTGCCGCGCTTGCCAATAAAGATACTCCGATCTCGCCATCCTGGAAGGGGTGGTAAAAAGTCCTGGGGTGAAGCAAGTTCAATGTTAACGTTAAGTTCTTGTTTCAGGGTAGAGATCGCTTGAAAAATCCCTGGCGGCTCAGGATCTAAACGAATATCGATATCAACAGTGGAATTTCGCCATCCAATCAATAATGCACTGGCTCCTCCTGTGAAGTAGACGGAGCCGGGACCACGAGCTTCTCTGCCGAGGATGTCCATAAGTCGCTCTATCTTCTCAGGGTCAACGATTGAGCGCATAAAAGGTTTTTTAGAAGGACTGGAGTTAGTTCAGAAATTGTGCGTTTGCTGTTCAGCAACACACCCTGCCCGATCGCCCTGCCAAAGTTTGCCCTAGGGGGTCTGGAATATCGGTCACGATCGAACGGCTAAGTTGAGCGGCGGCTAATATCCTTTGCATCCTCACCAATATCTCTCGCCCGTCCGCTCCAACGTGTTGTTAGACCGGACTTTCGCGACAAACTCACAACTTCTCTTCCGCTTTCCGCTTGCTGCTTTTGTAAATCAGCAAAGATGGCTTTCAAGTCATGATTGAATGACCGGGAATACTCTTCACGAATTCTGTGAATTTCTTCTACAATCGCATCTTGATACATAATCAATCTCCGAGAAGTTCATAGGGTGTACAAAGAATCGGTAACTCGTATCCCAAATCAAGAC
>JBMTWK010000386.1:0-4095 GCA_049452395.1 Prochlorothrix sp.
CAGGTTAAGCCAGGGCGGGCCGGTGGGCGGTGGCGGCGGTCAAACTCGCATCACTCAGCACCTGAAGGGTCAAACTGCTGGGCAAATTCCCCGTGCTCATTTGCAGGGTATTGGTGGTGCTGTAGCGAATGGGCACATTAGCCATCAGCGCAACAAAATCTTGAATGGCCACCAGATCACAGGCATTGGGATTGGCGGCAGGGGTGCGGTAGTGGGTCGGAATCACCAATTTGGGGGCTAGGAGTTCGATCGCGGCCTTGGCTTCCTGGGGCGTGTAAACCTCAGGCCAGCGGCTGTCATAGGGTGAAGTTCCGGGCGGCGGTTGTTGCCCCCCCACGGGAATCAGCAGAATATCGGGGGATCCCATCAAGATTTTTTGGCTGATGCTGATCTCCGAGGCCAAGCCCCCTAAGTGCAAGATCTCGACACCATTTTGGTTCCAGCGCCATGCGACGTTGCGGCCAAAGCGTTTGCCACCGAGGCGATCGTGATCGGTGCGAATCCCCTGGATTTGGTTATTGCTGCCCAGGCGATAGGCCCCTGGCTCCGACAGCAGCCGAGGATTGCCAGGAATGCTCTCCACGGATCCTTCATCCAATTGGCGGCTACTAATAAGCACATAATCGGCGCTCACCTGGGGCGCGGTATAGCCTGCGGTGCAGCCCATGGGCTGAAACGGGTTGACCAAAACCCGCTGCCCGCCCCCTTCAAACAAAAAGCAGGTATGGCCGAGCCAGGTGAGGGTAATCCCCCCGGAGGCCGTGGGCTGAGGCGCTTGGGCTTGGGCTACCTCGGAGTTCTGGAGCCAAGACAGACCCAAACTAAAGGCTAGCCCTGCGCTGGCATGTTGAATAAACTGTCGCCGTTTCATCGCGTTCCTGACTGGATGACTGCAAAACTGGAGGACTGCAAGCCTTGGCCCGGTCCAGAGCTTAGACTCTGGCAGGCTCTAAAGCCGCAAGAAAATTACTTAAGAGAACCTTACCCGCTTCGGTTAAAACGCTCTCTGGATGAAACTGGACTCCCTGCACCTGGGGATAGTTCCGATGGCGCACGCCCATAATCGTCCCATCCTCAATCCAGGCGGTGATTTCCAGCTCTGGGGGGCAGGTGTCCCGATCGATCACCAAACTATGGTAACGGGTTGCAATAAAGGGGTTGTCAAGCCCTGCAAAAACCCCGGCACCGTTGTGGTAGATGGGCGAAACTTTGCCGTGCATCAGTTCGGCAGCCCGGACAACTTGGCCTCCAAAAACCTGACCAATACTTTGGTGGCCCAGACAAACCCCCAAAATGGGGATCGTGGGGCCAAGGGCTTGGATTACGGTGAGGGAAATTCCGGCTTCATCGGGGCAACCTGGACCGGGGGAAATCACAATGCCGTCGGGCTGACGATCGGCCAAGGCTTCCACCGTAATTTGATCGTTCCGGTAAACCTCGATCGCATTAGCCACGGGAAATGTTTGCCCAAGTTCACCCAGGTATTGCACCAGGTTATAGGTAAAGCTGTCGTAGTTATCAATAACAATGAGCATTGCAGGGGTAGCAGGCAAACCGTTTGGGAGTTTGGGGAAAAGCCTGTCGATTTCCTATTCTACCGTTTCCGGTCAGTCTCGTTGGAAACGCTCCCCAATCAACCGAAACCAGGGGGTACTGCGATCGCAGAGGCGTGCTTGGAGAGACCAAGGGACAGACCTTGGGTGTATCCCACTTTCGCCTATGGACAGCCGAGACGGCTATCCCACAATAACCTTTTGGGTGGGATGGGCCTCTGGCCCGTCAAAAGTGGGATGGACCCCAGACCTTGGGGGTTTTAGGATCCGTAGCGGGACACGGGAGGGTCCGGAGCGCAACCCGTTAGGGAAACAGCGTCTGGATGCGGCTCCAGAGGGGGGGCACCAAAATCAAGGCACCGACCCCCAGGGAGGCCAAGGCCGAGACCAGCACCGCCCCCGCTGCGCAATCCTTCGCAATCCGCGCTAAGTCGTGGTAAGTTTCCTCAACCACCAGATCCACCACCGCCTCGATCGCGGTATTAATCAATTCCATAATCATGACAGCCCCCACCGTTAGCAGGAGAATTGCTAATTGCGGCGGGCTAATCTGGAGCCAGAGGGCCAGAAGCAAAACCCCACTGCCAACTCCAACGTGAATGCGGAAATTGCGTTGAGTTTGGAAGGCATACTGAAGTCCTGAACCAGCATACTTAAAGCTCACCAGCAGATTGTGGGCAACTTTCCAGGACTGGCGGCGAGGGCTACGGTTGAGGCGGCTAGACATAGCCTGGGAGGCAACGGGGGCAACAGGGGCAGCGGGAACAACAGGGGTAGAAAGACGTTGAGCCATGGAACGTTCTCAATAATGGCTTTTAGGCATTTGGGGAAACCACGATCGAGCGAAAACGTGAGGAGGGGTAGCAGAAAAGGTCTGATCGGGTTAGGGAGAGGACAAGCGTCCATCCCACGGGGGCGAGGAAAGACGGGCTAGCGGGCTAATTCCACAGGTGGAATCGAGGTGTGGGCGCAAGCTGGGCCGTGGGCTTCTGCCACAGTGAGAGGCAGCCGCAAACAAGAGCCGGAAAAGGCAGAAAAAGAACCGTCAACCCAGGCAATCAGCAAGCCCAGGAAACTGGTTCAGGTCACCGGAATCAAGGGACAGGCAAGGGCAAGCAGGGCTGATTCAGGCCGGACCCTACCCATCCCATTGGGGTCCTGCAATGCCAATCTGTTCTAAGAGCCGTTGCTGTTGCTGTAACATTGCTTGCAGTTGCGCCTCATCGGGATGATCCCAGCCAAGAAGATGTAAAAATCCATGGGCAGCCAACCAAATCAGTTCGGTCAGCAGGGGGTGACCCTGGGTTTGGGCTTGGGTTTGGGCAACGGGAACAGCAATCACAATGTCCCCCAGATACAGCGGCTCAGCCGTGGGATCAGGGCAAGGGGGCAAATCATCTTCAAGGGCGGCAAAGGCCAGCACATCCGTCGGGCGATCGATCTGGCGATAGTGATGATTAAACGCCTGAATCTCGGCGGAGTCCGTGAAACGTAACGAAAGTTCGTAGTCTGTAGACTGTTGCCAGGAAGGGGGCAAGGTGGGATAGAGGGACTGGAGCCAAGTTTGCAGCCAAGCTTCCCAGCGATCGGGAGCCAGTTCAAAGCCGTGCTCCGGTCCAGGGTTAGCGGGGGCAGGCCCAACCTCAACAGACCCAGCCCCAGAAGGCCAAGCCTGGTAGTGATCCTGAAGACTAAGACTCAGGGAAGGGTGATCCACAGCGTTAACGGGTCAAGTAAGCCAGACCCACCATCACCCCCAACAGACCCAGGGTTGTGAGGAAAAAGTGCGTCAAGGATTTGCGGCCCTTCTTGACCATGTTGCGCATGGCAAGTTTGACGTAGCTGGGGGGAGGTTCCGTGGCGGGGACAGCCTCAGACGGTCCGGCTTCGGGTTGCCCTGCCGAAACGGAGGTCGATGCAGCCGCAGCCGATGAGGCATCCAGTGGTGAGGCATCCGGCAGGGAAGCCTCAGGACTAGACCCAGCGGCGATCGGAGCGCTTGGCTCCGCAAGACTGGAGGGGGAGGGATCGGGGGATGACATGGAGGGGGTGGGTAGGGGGCAATGGGGAGAAAACTTTAAGGAATATTAACAAATCCCATTGAGGATGCAAAGGTCAGAGGCAGCCCGTCTCACCGCCGGTCGGGTTCGCTATCCTAAAGAAGCGGCAAGGAAGCAGGAGTTTACGGGTTCCGGATCGTCAGGGATGTAGGGAATGGGAATGGCTCCGCCCCCCGGCTGGAAGCGACAAATTGGGGCAATGGGGGGCTACAAATTAGGGCGACTTGGGGCTATAAACTGGGGGCAACAGGGGGCTACACATTTCGACATTGCTGGACGGTCCAAGCTCCTCCGTCTCGTTTTCTCCTAACTACTTTTGGTGTGCTATCTGGGCCATCCTCCTCTAGTGTTTGGCTGTACTCTCACGGGGGTCATGTTTGGTTATACCCTCCTTCTGACTGCGATCTCTCTAGACTCGTTCTATGTCTCAGAGTAACTATTCAGGGGTCTACGAAGTTAGTAGGGTTTCAGCCCTTCGATCG
>JBMTWK010000387.1:0-4091 GCA_049452395.1 Prochlorothrix sp.
GCTGGTGAGAGTATCCCGCCCCCCCGCTATGATTGAGCTTGATGTTGATACGTGCAAAGCTCGCGGAAGTGCCATGACCGATCCCCAAACTCTGCCCCAAACTGTTCCCCAGTCCCCTCGCCCCTGGACGATCGAAGACAGCGAACAACTCTACCGGGTTAAGGGCTGGGGCGAACCCTATTTTGGCATCAATGCCCTGGGGCATCTGACGGTTTCCCCACGGGGCGATCGGGGTGGCTCCCTAGACCTCTATGAACTGGTGCAGTCCCTGCGGCAGCGGAATTTGGCCTTACCGTTGCTGATTCGGTTTTCGGATATTTTGGAGGATCGCCTAGAGCGGCTCAATGCTTGCTTTGCGAAGGCGATCGCCCGCTACAGCTATCCCGGCAGCTATCGGGGCGTTTTCCCGGTGAAATGTAACCAACAACGCCATTTATTGGAGGATTTGGTGCGGTTTGGCCAGCCTTACCAGTTTGGTTTGGAAGCGGGATCGAAGCCGGAGTTAATGATTGCCTTGGCGCTGCTGGATACGGTGGGGGCGCTGCTGATTTGCAATGGCTACAAGGACCGGGACTATGTGGAAACGGCGATGTTGGCGCGGCAGTTGGGTAAGGTGCCGATTATTGTGCTGGAGCAGGCAGATGAGGTGGATTTGGTGCTGGCGGCCTATGAGCGGCTGGGGGTGGAGCCGATCGTGGGGGTTCGGGCCAAGCTGAACGCCAAGGGTAGCGGGCGTTGGGGCACTTCGGCAGGCGATCGGGCTAAATTTGGCCTCACGATCCCGGAGATTGCCGAAACCGTCGAAAAGCTCCAAGCTGCGGGGCTACTGTCGTCGTTACAGTTACTGCACTTCCACATTGGCTCCCAAATTTCCGATATTAGTGTCCTCAAGGATGCGATCCAGGAAGCCAGCCAAATCTATGTGCAACTGGCCCTAATGGGGGCAAATATGCAGTATTTGGATGTTGGGGGCGGTCTGGGGGTAGATTACGATGGATCTAAGACCAGTTTTGCGGCTTCTAAAAACTACAATATGCAAAACTACGCCAATGATATTGTGGCGACGGTGAAGGATGCCTGTGTGCAGCATGGGATTACGGTGCCGACTTTGGTGAGTGAAAGTGGGCGGGCGATCGCGTCCCATCAGTCGGTGCTGGTCTTTAATATCCTCGGCAGCAGTGAAGCGGCCCCTTCAGCCCCAGAACCGGCCCAGGACTCGGAAGATCTGATTATTCGCAACCTTTACGAAGCCTACAGCACCCTCACGCCGGAAAACTACCAAGAGCGCTACCACGATGCGGATAAGTTCAAGGAGGATGCGATCGCGGCTTTTCGTTTGGGTTATCTCAGTTTGGCCCAACGGGCGCGGGCAGAGCAAATCTATTGGGCCTGTTGCCAGCGAATCCAGGCGATTATCCAGGAGAAAACCTATGTCCCGGAATATCTCAGCCCCCTGAACCATGCTCTCTCGTCGATTTACTACATGAATCTCTCGGTTTTCCAGTCAGCACCGGACTGCTGGGCGATCGATCAGTTGTTCCCAATTTTGCCGATCCATCGCTTGGATCAGGAGCCAACCCAGCGGGCGACCTTGGCGGACTTGACCTGTGACAGTGATGGCAAGCTCGATCGCTTTATTGGCCTTGGCGATACCAAACCGATGCTAGAACTCCATACCCTCGAAGCGGGCCAGTCCTACTATTTGGGTATGTTCCTGGGGGGTGCCTACCAGGAGATTATGGGCAATTTGCACAACCTTTTTGGCGATACCAATGCGGTCCATATTCACCTCACGCCCCAGGGCTACGAAATTGAGCATGTGGTGCGGGGGGATACCCTGGGGGAGGTGTTGGGCTATGTGCAGTATGACAGTGGGGCGATGGTGGAGCGGGTTCGTCGCCAGTCAGAACGGGCGATTCAAAACGGCCACATGACTTTAGAGGAGTCCCAGGAGCTTTTGCAGCGCTATGAGGCGGGTTTCCGGGCCTATACCTACCTGTCGGAGGATTAGTCGAAGGTGTGGTAGGGGTGGGTTATTGCCCCAAACCCGCCCTTTTTGCCGAAATTTGGTAGGGGCGGGTTTTTGCCCAAAATTTTTGATGAATTGCGGTTATTGCCCCAAACCCGCCCTATTGGCTGGGGAGAGGGCAGGTTTGGTTTAATTTGCGCGTGGGATCTGGGATTGTCTCGGAAACCTGCCCCTACGGTTGTAAGAATCATCCGATTCAGAATTTCCCTTTAAAAACAAGAAAAGTCCGCCCCGAAGGACGGACTGAAGCTTCCTAGATGTTTCTCCGGCCATCATCATATTTCTTTGCCCTGTCAAGTTCAATCCGCCATTACACTTATTTTCCGCCCACGGGCGAATATTCTGAGATTGAGTGGTCTGGATCGGATCTTGACATTTTCCTGAGGGATCCCAAAGAAGGCGAAAGTGCAAAGGGGGGAAGATCTGGTCAGATTGGGGGGGAATACAACTGAACTGTCATATTACTGACTGATTATTTCTTCTTCCGTTCCTAGACCCTCTATCCCTTACAGAATTCCCTCCAGTGTTCTCGGTTGTCCTCAGGGTTTGGGAGTGGCTAGGGGAAGGAGTGCCTGACACCGCAGTGGGTTAGTAAGCCCTCAATGCCTTCACAAATGACGATCGGGGTCTGGAGTTGTGCGGCAACTTCCCCCACGGTCATATCATCCAAAAAGCGGCGATTTTCGTCGTGATCTAGGCTTCCCTGCTGTAACATCACCGACGGTAGCAAAATCCCGTCTCCTAAGTTCCGATCGGCCAAGCCTTCGAGCAAATCCTGCCCCGTTAGCAGCCCGGTTACCGTCAGTTCCTGGCCCCAGTAGCCACTGGCTAACCCCACTAAGGTAATGTCTAGCCCTTGCACGGCATTGAGGCGATCGGCGATCGTCCCAAACTCCCGCTCCACTACATTGCCCACCACCCAGGTATAGCGGCGATCGGGCTGGACTTGGGCCGGTAAATCTTCCGTTGCTGCTTTGAATTCCTGGAGAAAAGCCCGAATTGAGCCAACTCCATCTTCTAACTGGGGGAAATCTTCGTAAATCGTCACTGGGGGCAAGTCCTGACCGGCAATTAAAAACCACTCGTCTGCTAGCCACGCTACGCGGGTGCCGTAGGTTTGTAAAAATTGCTCCTGGAGTGCGGTGACTTGGGCAATGACTGCCGCCGCGTCTGCTGGCGTAACGGGGCGCAATTCAGCCAAACCGGGGCGAAACCGGGTCAATCCCACGGGCACCACCGCCACTGACAGCACTCCCGGCACTTCTCCCCCGTGGAAGCTGGCTAAGTCCCGCAGGGTGCGCTCTAGGTGTGGCCCGTCGTTAATACCTGGGCAAACGACGACTTGGGTGTGGACGGGTAGCTCGTGGGCCTGAAACCAGGCGAGTTGGTCGAGAATTTGCGCGGCGCGGGGGTTTTTGAGCAGTTGGGTGCGAATGTCCGGTTCTGTGGCGTGAACGGAGATGTAGAGGGGGGAAAGGCGCAGGCGATCGATGCGGTCCCATTCTTTTTGGGTCAGGTTGGTGAGGGTGAGGTATGACCCATAGAGAAAGCTGAGGCGATAGTCGTCGTCTTTGAGGTATAGGCTAGCCCGTTTACCGGGGGGCTGTTGGTCAATAAAACAGAAGGGACAGCGATTATTACACTGAATCAGGCCGTCAAAGAGGGCATTTTCAAATTCTAGACCCAAGTCTTCGTCATAGTCTTTTTCAATCTCGATTTGGTGGCTGCGGCCTTTGCTGTCTAGGACTTCTAGGTCTAAAAATTCGTCGGCACAGAGAAAGCGATAGTCAATCAGGTCACGGGGTTGGGTGCCGTTGATGGAAACAAGGCGATCGCCCGGTTCAAAGCCAATTTCTGCGGCGATGGAATCCGGTAAAACACGAACAATGGTGGCGGGTTGTAGGGTGCGATCGCTCATGGAGAGACAAGATGCTCGATTGGTGTTGAAGGCTTTTAATAAACGATTAAATTCCCCGATTTTCGAGATGCAAGGGGCGGGTTTTTGCTGGGAGTCCTACCCAATCATTCCTACCTGTGATGTAGGGGCGGGTTTTCGCCGGGA
>JBMTWK010000388.1:0-4086 GCA_049452395.1 Prochlorothrix sp.
ATAACAGCGGGGAAGTTGTGGCCGAGGCCCGCGCTCCGGAACAGCGACTGCCGACCTTGCTGGGTCTCCACTTTCCGGCGGCGGATATTCCCCCCCAGGCGCGGGAGCTATTTATTCGGGCAAAGCAGCGGGTGATTGTGGATGTGATGGCTCAGCACAAGATTTTGCAATCCGTTGCCCCGACTACGGCCCCCTACAAGACCTGGGGGAGCCTGCGATCGGACCTGAACGCTGGATCCGATGTGCGCTACAGTCCTGTGGATCCCTGCCATTTGCAATATCTTCAGGCCATGGGGGTGATGTCGTCCTTAACGATGCCGATTTTTGAGGAGCAAAACCTGTGGGGCTTGTTAGCGCTGCACCACAGTACGCCCTACCGCTTTTCTGAGCCGCAATTGCAAGATCTGCAACTGTGGACCAGCCAAATTGCAATCCTTTTGGCCAAGGTCAAGCTGCTGGAGCAGGTGGAGGTGCAAACGTTACAAAACCGCCTGATGGAGCGGGTGAGGGGCTTGATCGATCGCAAGGTGCCCCTAAAGGAGAGTTGCCACGACCTGATGCAAGACTTAACAGCGGCACTCCAGGCAGATGGGGGCCGTTTTTATTTATACAGTGGCCTAGGGGACGGTGCGGCCCAGCTTTATACGACAGGGGTGCAACCTGTGGCGGCTGGGGCGGAAATTCTGGAAGAGGGGGAGCATTGGGAGCAAATTCTGGATCAGTTATATTTGCCCAATCCCAGTTGGGAAGGGGATCAGCCCTGGGAGTCGCGGGTCCGATCGGTTTTGCAGGTTATCCCCGATGCGGCCCCCGATGCGGTTTCTAGCTTGGGTTCTAGCTTGGCTCCTAACCCCGGCCCGAACCCAGTCTCTAACCCAGTCTCTAACCCCAGTTCAGGCTTGGACCCAGACGCGGCGATGGATCCAGATGCGGCGATGGATCCAGAAGATCAGGCTGCGGGAGCGCAGGACAGCGAGATTAAGGGCGATCGCGATCGGCTGTGGCCCATTTTGATTCCCTTAGTGGGGGATGTGGAGCAATGGGACGCTACACCGCAGCTTCAGCAGTATTTTCAGGCCAACCAGATTCGGCTGCTTTTGGTAATTCCCCTACACTACCAAGACCAATACCTTGGTTATTTGACGTTTTTTCGCCAAGTCAAGGTGGTGACGATTAACTGGGCCGGTCAGCACAGCAGCGATCCGCGCGATCTGCGGCCCCGCCGCTCCTTTCAGCAGTGGCAAGAACAGCGCCAAGATATTCAGCTTTGGCAAGAAGAAGACCTAAACCTAGCCCAAACCCTAGGGTTACACCTCTATTTGCTCCTGATTCAGCGCTGGCTCCAAACCTTGAGCCTCCACCACTCCACCCACGACACCCTCACCCATCTCCCCAACGCCAAACTACTGCACCAGTATCTATCGGTGGCAATGCTGCACCTGCGCCGGACTGGGGATGTTTTGGCGGTGGGAATTTTGAATTTGGACCGTTTTAAGACGATTAACGAATCCTTTGGCCATAGTGGGGGGGATCAGTTGCTGCGGGAGGTGGCGCACCGTTTGGAGGACTTGCTCCAAAGCCAGGAGCGATCGGGGAATGTGGAGGAGTTGAGCCGCGATCGATCGATCGAACCCTCCAGTACAGCCTCGGTCGCTGGCATGGCGATAGCTTTGTCTTGCTATTGCCCCAGATTCAAGGCCAGGACGATCTTTCCCAGCGAGCTAAACAAATTCTGACCATTTTTGAGCAGCCTTTCCTGCTCCAGGGGCAGCCGGTCTATTTAACTGCCAGTTTAGGCTTGGCCCTTGCCCCCTACCACGGGGACTCGGAGGAACTCCTGCTGACCCATGCCGAAATGGCGATGTATGTGGCCAAACGGCAGGGCAAAAACACCCACGAACTCTATCGCCCCAGCACGGACCTGCATCCGTCGCCCCGCTTTACCCTAGAGTCGGATTTGCGGGCAGCGGTCCTGAACCGGGAGTTTGTGATTCACTATCAGCCCCAGGTCTCCCTAGAAACGGGGCAAGTGACGGGGGTGGAAGCCTTGGTGCGCTGGCAGCATCCCCGCATGGGCCTGATTACGCCCGGTCAGTTTATTGCCTGGGCGGGGGAGTTGGGGATTTTGCGCAGTTTGAGCCATTGGGTGCTAGAACAAGCCTGTTACCAACATCAGCGCTGGTGTGAGCAGGGCTTACCCCCGCTACAAATGGCGGTTAATATTTCGCCCCATCAGTTCGATAGCCCCACCTTTAGCCTGGAAGTCGAGGAAATCATCCAAAAGACAGGCATTAAGCCCCAGTATCTAGAGCTAGAGATTACGGAAGAGAGCACAGCCCGCGATCTCCATGGCACCGTGGAGCGGCTGCGGGTGTTGCAGGACAAGGGGCTACAGATTGCCTTGGATGACTTTGGGCAGGGCTACTCTTGCCTCAGTGCCCTCAAGCATTTTCCGCTCCATACCCTCAAGATCGATCGCATGTTCATTAAGGATATTCCCCGCGATGAGAGTGATATGGCGATCGCCAAGACCATTAAAGCCCTGGGGGCCGGTTTAGGCTTGAAAGTGCTAGCGGAGGGGGTAGAAACCTTAGAACAGGTGCAATTTTTGCGATCGATCGGCTGCGATCTTGTCCAAGGCTATTTGGTCAGTCGGCCTTTACCGCCGGAAGCCTTGGAAAAGTGGCTGGGGCGCTGGCGGCAAAACCCCCTGTTTGGGCCACGGGCGGGGGTCAGGGGACCGTCGATCGATCAGCCCGCCTTGGGCCTAGATTTAGGAACCCTGGACTGGCTGCACAAGGGCCAAACCCAAGCCGCCCCGGATGAGTTTTCGGCCAGTTGCCCCATCTCCGGTAACTTTCCCCCCCCTGCCGATCTCACGGTTTCGGCGCTGGAGTCGAACCGTGCTGAAGCTAGCCTAGAGCGGGACCGGGACCGAGACTATAATCTGCTGCGCGACAGCTTGGTGATGGAAATTCGCCAGGAAAAGCTCATTAATGAAGTTGCCCAGAAAATCCGTCAATCCCTGGACCTGGATGATATTCTCAACACCACGGTTATGGAAGTGCGGGAACTGTTGCAGACCGATCGGGTGCTGCTGTTTCAGTTTGATGATCAGTGGCGTGGCAAGGTGGTAAAGGAGTCGGTTGCAGTAGATTGTCTGTCGATTATTGGCGAAGTCATCGAAGATTCCTGCTTTAGAAATGGTTATGGCGAGGTTTATCGCCAAGGCAACTTCCGAGCGATTAGTGACATTGAGCAGGCTGGGATTGCGGACTGTCACCGCCAAATGCTCAGTAACTATGGGGTCAAGGCCAATTTGGTCATGCCGGTGATTTACCGAGAGCATTTGTGGGGGCTACTGATTGCGCACCATTGCCGCAGTACGCGCCAGTGGCAGGATCATGAAGCACGGCTGCTCAATCGGCTAGCAACCCAGGCGGCGATCGCCATCAGCCAGGGAGAACTCTATCAAAACCTCGAACAGCTTAACCACGAGTTGCGCCAACTCTCCACCCGCGACGGCCTCACCCAAGTGGCCAACCGCTACTCTTTTGATGAGTACTTCCGGCAAGAATGGCTCCGCGCCCAGCGCCAAGGCCATGATATTGCTTTGTTCTTAGCCGATGTTGACTGTTTTAAGCAGTTTAACGACACCTATGGTCATCCAGCGGGCGATCGCTGCCTTTGTCAAGTGGCTCAGGTGTTGCAACAAAGTGTGCCGCGATCGGGCAGTTTAGTGGCCCGCTATGGGGGGGAGGAGTTTGCGATCGTGGTGCCCAATATTTCCAGAATGGCGGCCTGGGAATTGGCCCAGCGGATGCGGCAGGCGGTGCAACTGCTCCACATCCCCCACCGACAATCGCCCCACAGCGAAGTCACCGTGAGTATTGGCGTGGTTTGCCGATCGCCGCTGCCGGAGCAACAGCCCGAAATGTGTATTCAGGAGGTCGATCAGGCGCTGTACCGGGCCAAAGCGGCGGGGCGCAACCGGGTACAGGGCGCGAGCTAAGGCGATCGATCGCGCTCACTGTGCTAGAAAAGCATGGTAAAAGCGTGGTAAAACAGCACTGTGCTAGAAACTAG
>JBMTWK010000389.1:0-4082 GCA_049452395.1 Prochlorothrix sp.
CACGACAAACTCCAGAAATTCCTTGAAGTCCTCACTAGCCGTAGGCTTATCTAATGAAACCAGATTCTCAATAGAATTCTCGACTGTGATCTCAATGGATCGTCTTTCCTGATCTTCGCTATAACTATCAATGTAGATTGGCAAGGAAGCATCTTGTTGGTAGAAGAAACTATGCCAAGCTTGGTCTGGAATTTGCTTGAGAAGCTCAGAAGATTCACGTCTTCCAGCTTTGATGCGTAGGGCCGCAAGGGCAGTGCCAGAAGTTAGAAAAAATAGGGCTTCTAGGAGAGCCGTTTTTCCCGAATTGTTCTTGCCGCCGATGAGGTTGATTCTGGAAAATCCGTGGACTTTTAGGGTCTCGAAGCAGCGAAACCTTTGAATTTCAACTGTCTTTAGCATTATATCTAAAAGTATGAGCGATTTGATGATGTCTGGTCATGCCGGAATTTTAGCATACTGCTGTTGAGGTTAGGCTATCCCCGATCGGGGGCGAACTTCGGCATTGGCGGATAACGGTTTCTAAACCACCGTCTAATTTATAATCTCCTTGTTATTCACTATCGCCCCGTAATTTTAAGATGGCCCCCGATTCCTCCCCTGCTGTCTCACAGCTCCAGCCCTTAACCCCTGCCCCTGGTGGTCCCTTGGTCGTTGCGGCGTTGCCTAGCCCTAGCCTGACCTTTTCTTTGGTTGTGCCTACCTACAACGAGGGGGGGAACGTGGAGAAACTGATCATGATTCTGTCGGGATTGTTGGATGCGGCTTTGCCCCAGGATTATGAGTTGATTCTGGTGGACGATGATAGCCCCGATCGCACCTGGGAGATAGCCCAAGCTTTATTGCCACAATATCCGCAACTGCGAGTGATTCGCCGCCAGGGGGAGCGGGGGCTGTCCAGTGCTGTGATTCGGGGGTGGCAGCAGGCCCAGGGGCGAATTTTGGGGGTGATTGATGGGGATTTACAGCATCCGCCGGAGGTGTTGTTGCAGTTGGTGGGTCAGATTCAGCAGGGGGCTGATGTGGCGGTGGCGAGTCGCCATGTGGAGGGGGGCGGTGTTAGTGATTGGAGCTTGGTGCGGCGGATTTTGTCGCGGGGGGCGCAGGTGTTGGGGCTGGTTTTGTTGCCCCGTGTGATTGGGCGGGTGTCGGATCCGATGAGTGGTTATTTCGTTGTGGCCCGATCTGCGATCGCCGAAATTCCCCTGCAACCCCTGGGCTACAAAATTCTCATTGAGGTGCTGGGGCGGGGGGCGATCGGCACCGTCGCAGAAGTGCCCTATGTTTTCCAGGAACGGGAAGCGGGGGACAGCAAAGTGACCCGCCAGCAATATTGGGACTATTTACACCATTTACTGCGTCTGCGCCTGACAACGGGCCGTTTACGCTGGGTTAAGCAGCAAATTCGTTTTCCTTTGCGCCGGTTTCTTCAGTTTGGTTTGGTGGGTGCCAGTGGTTTGGTGGTGGATATGGGGGTGCTGTATCTCCTGTTTGATCTGTTGGATTTGGGGCTGACCCGGAGCGCTGTGGTGGCGGCGGAGTTGGCCATTGTCAATAACTTTTTCTGGAACGATCGCTGGACCTTTGCCGATCGATCTCGCCAGCAGCGCCGTCGGCGGCAAACCCTGAAACGGTTCCTCAAGTTCAACCTCATTTGTGGCTTGGGCTTGCTCCTTAAGGTCGGTCTGCTCAACCTGTTTTTTAATGGCCTGGGTTGGAATGCCTATGGGGCCAATTTGCTGGCGATCGTCCTGGTTACGGTTTGGAATTTTGGTCTGAGTCTAAGTTTGGGATGGCGCAGTACGGCGCAGTAGGGGTGACGCGGTTGGTGTTGCGGTTCGGGGCGGAGGGGCAGTGGTTGGCCGAGTCAGAGGCCGTATTGCTAAAAAAAACCGTGCGGGCCACCACCCGATCGCGCCCTTCATGTTTTGCCTGGTACAGCAGCCGATCGGCCTCTTTGACCAACTGCGCCGCTTCCAAGATTTGAACGGGGGACTGATCCTCTGCTTCGGCTTCGGCGTGGGGGGAGCATCGGGTTGCTGGGGAGGCCGTGGCTAGGGTTGCCGGGTGGTTCTGGGCAAGGGCATAGCTGGCTGCGGGGGCCGGTTCTAGGGCCGGGTAATCTAGGGAGTCCGCCGCAGGGCCGCGATCGCCATGGTGCCGTTTGGCGATTTGCTCTAGGGCCAAGGGGGGGATTGCACTAATGACCCCAAAACTGAGGGTGACATAGGGCTGAACTGGTGAAACCTGGTGGGGAATTTGAATTTCATGGAGGCTATCGCGGATCCGGTTGGCTAGGTGGGTTGCCCCTTCTAGGGTTGTTTCCGGTAAAAGGAGGGCAAATTCTTCGCCCCCATAGCGGGCTACTAAGTCCCCGGCCCGCTGGCTTTGGTTGGTGAGGATTTCCGCCACTTTAATTAAGCAGTGATCCCCTAGGACGTGGCCATAGAGATCGTTGTAGAGTTTGAAGGCATCAACATCACAGAGGATCAGGGCAATGGGCTGCTGACGACGGGCACAGCGCAGCCACTCCCGCTGGAGGGATTCATCAAAACAGCGACGATTGGCAACTTGGGTGAGGCCATCGAGGTTAATTTGGCGACGTAGCTCCAGTTCTAGCTGTTTTCGGGCTGTGATATCACTCAAGTTGAGCAGCACCCCTGCATTGAGCTTAAAGGCATTCAGGTTATACCAGCGTTCTTTGCCCGCACGGCCCACATAGCTCACATCGAGGGTGAGGGACTGGCCTGAGGTGACGACTTGGATCAGGTGTTCCATGAGATTGCCCGATCGATCGGACTGAACTCGCCCCAAAAACTGGTTAATGGCCTCAGAAAGCTGATCGAGGTGATCTGAGTCGCAGTTTATGATTGCCTTAATGCAGGGATTTGCCAAAAGGCAATGGAATGCACGGATCTGCTCTGGATTTTTGTCCTCATAGACCACCGCAAGCGCCGCAATTCCGTCCTGGGTAATATCCAGAATTTGGGTCAGTAGTTGGCGAGATTGTTGGAGTTCCTGCTCGGTTTGCTTACGTTGCTGAACTTCTTGCTGAAGTTGGTAACGTTGCGCTTGGAGCGTCATTTGATTTTTGATCCGAGCTAGGACTTCTTCCAGTTGGAAGGGTTTAGTAATGTAGTCCTGTCCCCCCACTTCAAAGGCCCGCACCTTATTCCAAGTCTCATCCAGGGCACTCATGAAAATAATCGGGATGTCTTGGGTGCTGGGATCTTGTTTTAAGATTTGACAAACGGTGTACCCATCCATCTGGGGCATTTTAATATCCAGCAGGATCAAGTCTGGGGGGGATAATCGGGCTGAACGAATTCCAAGTTGCCCACTGACGGCTTTACGCAGCTTATATCCCTGTTCTTGGAGCAGGTGGGATAGGACCCGAATGTTTTCTGGAACATCGTCAATAATGAGGATATTGGTAACCATTCAGGGGGTCACGGAAGAATGCGGGTTTCAGGCTCTGAAAATCCTGGATTGGTATGGTTTGAGCTGCTTCGGACTCCGATCGAAGGGCTGAAACCCTACTAACTTCGTAGACCCCTGAATAGTTACGGATATTGCCCATGCTCTGGGGATCGGGAAGAGATTGCATTGCCAGGGGGGTGAGAGGAGGGATAGGCGCTTGAACTTCTAAACAAAGTGCCCTGCTCCTTACTAGTATACACAGCCAACGGACGGGCTGTTGGGGAGATTAACCGTCAGCTTGCAGGGGTGTGGGTGATGACCCAGCCCAGGTTGCCATTCTTGTGGGGGATAAGCCCTTTGATCTATTGCGCTTTGCTAACATGAGAGGGGCTAGGATCCCGTTGCCTAGAGCCTACGCCCTGGCTTGTGCGGGCATTTTGCCCACGGGGTGAGCAAGACGATCGCGGGGCGATTTGGTGTCAAAGGTACACCTAGATCGATAGGGGGTTCCTGCGATCAATGCGGTCAGTTTGACTTTGCTCCACGATCGAACTTGTAATTCTACGGTGAGGAATGCCTCGGACCTTCTAATTTTTCGAGGTGCCCTAGTCTTTTAAGCCATGGTTCTCTCGCTGGACAGCGCTTTCCCTTAGGGGTTTAGACCC
>JBMTWK010000390.1:0-4081 GCA_049452395.1 Prochlorothrix sp.
GAAAAGGGTGGGGCGGGGGTTGCTGGGGGCGGGGCACCGTGGGACAGGGACTGTAACTGGGGGGACCGGGGGAAGGGGTCAGAGGGGTGATCGGCGGATCCGAGGAAGTCCGGGGCGGGGGGTGGGTCCGTGTCCTCCTCTGGGGTGTCTTCGTAGTTCAAAACGGCGATCGCCCGCTGTTCAGCGGCAATGCTGGCCCAGGTTTGCTGGAGGGGAGATTGGAGGGTTTGCACGAGGGTTGCCCAGCCCATGGACAGGCCCAGATTGAGGAGCAGCCGATCGAGGTACGCCTGTTGGGCGGGGGTGGGGCTGTAGAGAATTTGCTGAAGCGATGCGCCAAGGCGGTGGTGAAACTGCTGTTGGATGAGCTGCCATGCTACGGCTTCGGCCAAGGTATCTAGGGTGGCTAGGGTTTCGGGGGGGGCGGGGGGGGTGGCTAGGGGAGTGGGCAAAGGGGCGGCGGGGGCGACGGTTTGGAGCCAATGGTGGGCGGCGGGGGTGTCCAGGATCTGGGCGAGGGTGGTGGCCCCTTGGAGGGTCCAGAGGAGGGATCCCTGTTCATCGCGCACAAAGGATTCCCCTTCTTGAAAGCGATCGCTGTGGCGTTGCTTATAGCTCCGGAGGGTGCTGGGTTTGCTGTGGAGCAGTTCGGCCAGTTGAGTGGTGGTGTAAACTTGCATTGTTTTTAGTTCACTTGAACTACATCACTAGAATAGCATAGATGTATTACTTTAACGGCTGGGGTCATGGCTGGCCTGAATCTTTAACCATCCCGATCGAAAGGTTGGTCCCCGTCCCCTCTCTCCGTACAATAGGTAAGCTTGAATGTCCCGACACTCCTCCCCAGAGATTCTATGCCTACCCTGGAATGGCCCACTTCAACCCCTGCCCCCAGCGATCGCCCCGATCACCCCAAGGCTGAGACCCCGACGAACGATCGCCCCCTCACCATTGCCGGACGGACCTTTCGCTCACGGCTGATGACCGGCACGGGGAAGTATCGCAGCCTGGAGGAGATGAACCAGAGCATTGTGGCGAGTGGCTGCGAAATTGTGACGGTGGCGGTGCGACGGGTCCAAACCCAGGCTCCGGGTCATGAGGGCTTGGCGGAGGCGATCGACTGGACGAAAATTTGGATGTTGCCCAATACGGCGGGGTGCCAAACGGCGGAGGATGCGATCCGTGTTGCTCGTTTAGGGCGGGAAATGGCGAAATTGCTGGGCCAAGAAGAGAATAACTTTATTAAGCTGGAGGTTATTCCAGATACCAAGTATTTGCTGCCCGACCCGATCGGGACTCTGGAAGCGGCGGAGCAACTGGTCAAGGAAGGCTTTGCGGTGCTGCCCTATATCAATGCCGATCCCCTGTTGGCGAAACGGCTGGAGGAGGTGGGCTGTGCGACGGTGATGCCGTTGGGGTCGCCGATCGGGTCAGGTCAGGGCATTCGGAACGCGGCAAATATCCAAATTATTATCGAAAATGCCCAAATTCCGGTGGTGGTGGATGCGGGCATTGGTACCCCCAGTGAAGCGGCCCAGGCGATGGAGTTGGGGGCGGATGCGCTGTTGATTAATACGGCGATCGCCCAGGCGGCGCAACCGGCGGCCATGGCCCAGGCAATGGGTCTAGCAGCCCAAGCGGGTCGCCTTGCCTATTTGTCGGGACGGATTCCGGTGAAAGCCTTTGCCAGCGCCAGTTCTCCCCTCACCGGCCTGATCGGCCAATAAGCTCCTAGTCTTGCTCAGGGGGGTAAACCGAGGGCAGGGTTGCAACTTGTGAAAGGCTGGGGAGGAAAAATTATTGAAACTTAAGATTTCTTGATGCTAGCGACTTCCCAAGCCTTGGGACCGAGAGTTATTATAGGCGCAGGTTTCAGGCTCTAGTCGGTATCGGTGGCCAAGTTTTACGAAGGATGATTTTGTCTTTTGTTTGATTGTCTCGACTGACGAAGACGAACGATCCCAGGCCCAGTGGCCTTTATACAGTCGCGGGACGGCATTCCGAGACTTAAAACGGGCGTGTAGGTTTATCACCTCACTTCAGGCGTTGCTTGGTGAAGCGTCAACCCCCTTCAATAGTGGTGGTTCGATCGGGCTGACTGTCGATCGAGTCTCCTTTAAGAAGGATCTAGCCGATCGGGCTAGAGGGGATGTCAATGCCCACTATTTCCAAGGTTAAGAGGTAAGCTATGACCGTTTATGTCGGTAACCTTTCCTATGAGGTTACAGAAGCTGACCTGAACAATGTGTTCACGGATTACGGTACTGTCAAGAAAATTAAGGTACCGATGGATCGGGAAACAGGCCGGATTCGCGGCTTTGCGTTTGTCGAAATGTCATCGGAAGAGGAAGAGGCAAAGGCGATCGAAGAACTAGATGGCGCAGAGTGGCTCGGTCGCACCCTTAAAGTCAACAAGGCACGCCCTCGCACGGAAAGCAAGCCTAGTTCAGGGAGCTGGGGTAATAACCAGGGATTTTAAGCGAAAAGCTCTGACTTTGGGGGATGGCTCAAGTCAGCGTTGATGATGGTGAGCCTAGGCCAAATGGTGAGCCTAGGCCAGGGCCAATGGGGGGTCGTGCTGCTGAGCCGACCCTTTGTTATTGGGTGGGTGTTATTGGGTGGGTGTTATTGGGTGGGTGAATTTTAGCGGTAATTTTGTTAACTCGCTGCAAAATCGCCTTAATCTTGAAAAGGTTGACTCGCCCACACAGGCGTTACGGGTGGGGAGTGCCGAACTCACGTTAATTGAAGAACCCCATGTCTGAATCTAGCCCCAGTTTTCAACCCCCCGCTCCTAGCCTTAGTGAAGCCGAACAGGACAGCTTATTCCTGATGTTGCGGCGTAAGGAGAAGAATTGGCTAGAGTGGGGCAAAGCTTGTTATGTTTTGCAGCGGGTGGGCCACAGTACCCAAGCGATTTTTGAGGCGACGGGGTTTGAGCCGGTGCAGCAGAACCAGGTGATTGTGGCGGCCCAGGTCTATGAGTCGTTGGTGCAGGGCAAGGCGGAGGAAGGGGTTCAGGCGCATTTTCAGCAGCGCGGCAGTGATGTCTTGTATGAGCTGCGGTTGCTGAACCAGGAGCAGCGGGTTAAGGCGGCCAGTCTGGCGCTTCAGCAGCGGCTGGAGATGGATGATGCGAAGGAGTTGGCGAAGGCTTACCAAGAGTTTGCACGGATGCGGCAAAAGCCGGAGGGGTTTGAGGATGATCCGGGGGATGCCTTGGCCCATCATTTTTGGCGCTTGGCGCGGGCGCGGGTGGATTTGCAGGATCGATCGCGGCTGATTGCTAAGGGGTTGCGGTTTGCGGCTTCGACGACGGCGCGGAAAAAGCTGGAGGAGTTGCTGACGGATTTTACGGTGGTGGTGAGTCGTCCTGCGCCGACGATGCCCCTCTATCGTTTGGAGACGGAAACGGATTTGCCGCGTGTGGTGCCGTTGCTGGGTATGTTGCCGGTGGCGGTGGCGGCGGTGACTGGGGCGGGGACGGTGAAGCCGATCGAGCATCCCTTTCCGGTGGTGACAGCCAGTGAGGGCGGCACTTGGTTACCGTTGCCCGGTTGGCCGTCGATCGTGGCGGCTCAGGATCCGATCGCGGTGGAAACCCAAAGTGAGGCTTTGCCAAACCCGCCGTCGGGCCGATCGGAGCCGGTGATTGTGGTGATCGATCGCGCGAACCGGGACTGGGATGGGGAGAGTTATTACGGGGTCGATCGATCGGGCCAGTTGGCTTTGGATTGGTTTGAGGAAACGCCAACGGAGCCGATCGTCGGTCGGGTTGTGGTGGTGTTGCGGGCACCCCGTATCTTTGATGAGGATGCGATCACGGTGCCTTGGCAGCTAGACGAGTAGGGGAAAGAAAGAGGCCGATTGCAAATCGGCCCTCCCAGGGGATTTTTGGGGATACTCTCGTTCCCACGCTCCGGCGTGGGAATGCCTTCTCGACGCTCCAGCGTCACAGCTTTTGAGCAGGAAAAAAAGAAAGAGGCCGATTGCAAATCGGCCCTCCCAGGGGATTTTTGAGGAGTTGTAGCGGCTCAGCAGGAGCTAGGTGGCGAGCCAGCCCCGGAGGAAGTAATACACC
>JBMTWK010000391.1:0-4068 GCA_049452395.1 Prochlorothrix sp.
ATGTCGCAAATTGCGACGGTTTGTCGAGGCGTTGCCAGGATCCGATCGTAAACAGACTGACTTCGACGAGTGAGATATCCGATACAAACATTAGTATCCAAGAGATATTGAAGGCTCATACAGGGAATTCCCCAATGTCTAGGGCTTCTACCTCCTCTGTCTCTCCCCACTGTGGCTGATTGCGCTCTAGCTCCCCTTCCCAAGCCCCAAACGTACTCAAAAACTCAGGGGACCACTGGGACTGTGCGGCTGCTAACTCCTGGGATTCGATCGTAACCCCAGACGCTTGGCTGGGGGAATTGTGGGTAGAGAGGAGGAAATTGAGGAAATTGAGGACTTGTACGAGGATTGTATCGGGGGCAAGGTCGATCGCGGCGAGTAACTGCGCCTTGACTGTTAGAGTTGGGGCCGGATCGGGAGCCGTTGGGGGGGGAACTGGGGGCGCGATCGCGGCAGTCGAGGGGGAACTTTGGGGAGGAGTCATGGTCAATCGGGGGGGAACTGCAACAGCCCTATTCTAGCGACCTAACGCAGTCCCTAACCCTGCCTAGCGGAGCTAGCCCGATCGCCGCCCCCTAGACCACAACACCAACCCAGCAACACCCCTAACTCTCCCTAAAAATCCTCCTCATCCTCTGGCTCCAGCGCCATCGCTACTAACTCCTGCCACAACGCCATTGCTCCCTCCCGTGCCCCCTGTGCTAGCAACTGCTGCTCCACTACCCCCGATCGCACCTTCAACTCCGGAAACCGCAACAATAACACCGCCAAATCCCGCCAATCCGTCCCTGCCTTTGGTTTTCCCCGCCGCTGGTCATAGGCCACCACCTTACTCACAATTAACTCCACAGGCGCAATCACCGGTAACCCCTCCAGAACTTGGCAGTTCGGCAACCGATCGACCTGCCGAATATCCACTAAATGCCGATTTCCCGCCTTCTGAACCTGATAAACTCGATAGCCTAAATTATCCTTAACTTCCCGAATCCGAACCGCAATATAAAACTGCTCCCGTAAATAGTCTTGGATCTCCTCCGCAAGCTGCTGCGCCCGCGTTGAGAGCAGATCAATGTTCTGCGTCATTCGAGGCTCTCCCCCATAGGCATTCACAGCTTGGGCACCAAAAATCACAAAATCAGAACGATTCTGTAAAAATTCAAATAAAGCTGCTTGAATAGTGGCAAGGGGTAAGACTTCTCGGTTCATAAACTCTTGAATACTTAAACTGCCGTCTCGTAAATCATCCCGTAGCAATCGCTGCACTACTACAGTGGGGGCCGGATCGGGAGCTGCTTGGGGGGGAACTGGGGGCGCGATCGCCGCCGTAGCAGGGGAACTTTGGGGAGGAGTCATAGTGATCGGGGAGGGAACTGCAACAGCCCTATTCTAGCGGCCTTGCTTTGTCCCTTACCCAGCCCTGCCTCACTCCCACAGCACGACCTTTCCCGGCTTTCCCTTAAGCTAGGATGAACAGAGCCAACCCTGGAGGTATGCTGACAGACTGGTTTTAAGCTCCCCGGCAACCCCTCTGGGGTATGGTGGAAGAAGGCAGCGCCCCCCCGCTGTTTTGATTTTGTTCCCCCGCTTTGCCCCTTTCCCTATGGCGACCTGGCACTGTATTGAAAACTGTGGCGCATGTTGCCACCTGGACCCCCACGATCGGCCCGAACTGGAAACCTACCTCCCCCCCGAAGACCTTCAGGTCTACCTAAGCTTGGTGGGTGAGGATGGTTGGTGCATTAACTTTGACCCCGACAGTCGCCGCTGTCGCATCTATGACGATCGGCCTTGGTTTTGCCGCGTTGAAGCCCAGGGCTACGAAGCCATGTTCGGGATTGCGCCCGAAGATCTGAACGACTTTGCCATTGACTGCTGCACGGAGCAAATTGAAGGGGTTTACGGCGATCGCAGCCTGGAGCTGCTGCGCTTTCAGCACACCGTTGGCCTCCTGACTTGAACCCGCCGCCCTTCCCCATGCCCCCCGTCCACCGGGCGCTACCCCTTTCTGGCCCCTTTCCTGCACAATAGACCTGTTTGAATCTTGGTTCACCCCTGGGGATCCGGGACAGGGGCAATGGAGGCAGAACCCCACCAGACGGCGGTGCTCTGGAGTCTCTCTCGATCCAGTGGGGTGGGCTGTTCCGGTGTTAAGCGAGTTGGGGGTGACCCTATAGGAATACGGGAGGGACTGTCTTGACTAACTATCCATCCAACAACAGTTCTGGGCGATCGCGGAAGGAACTGAGCGAACTGGTGCGTGCCCAGTTGCAAATGTTATTGGAGCAGGACAACTTCCCTGGGGCCAAGGCGCTACTGGTGCCTGTGCAGGCGGCGGATATTGCCGATGCGATCGAGGGCTTGCCGGAAGCAATGCAGGCGATCGCCTTTCGGCTCTTGGCCAAAGATGAAGCGATCGAGGTTTACGAGCACCTCGACTCCAGCATTCAGCAGATGCTGATTGAAGACTTTAAGCGCCAGGATGTGATCGACGTGGTGGATCAGATGTCCCCCGACGATCGTGCCCGGTTGTTTGATGAACTGCCCGCCAAGGTGGTGCGGCGACTGGTGCAGCAGCTCAGCCCCCAGGAGCGCCAAGCCACGGCCCTGCTGTTGGGCTATGAGGCGGGGACGGCGGGGCGGATCATGACCCCGGAATATCTTTCCCTCAAGGAAAACATGACGGCGGCGGACGCGATCGATCGCATTCGCAACCAAGCCGATGTTAGCGAGACGGTGTACTACCTCTATGTCACCGATGTGGCGCGGCACCTCAGTGGGATTCTCTCCCTGCGGGATGTGGTGGTGGCCCAGCCCCACCAGACGATCGGCGAAATCATGACCCGCGAGGTGGTCTCGGTCTTCACCGATGCTGATCAGGAGGATGTGGCCCGCTTGATTCAGCGCTATGACTTTTTGGCGGTGCCGGTGGTCGATCGGGAGGGGCGCTTGGTGGGCATTGTCACGGTGGATGATGTCATTGATATTTTGGAAGAGGAAACCACTGAGGATATCTACACCCTAGGGGGTGTTCAGTCGGGCAGTGACGACTATTTCCAAACAAATCTGCTGACGGTGGCGCGACGGCGGGTTTTATGGCTATTTGTGCTGCTCATTACCAATACGGGCACCAGTGCGGTGATCAGTAGTCAGCAGGATATTTTGCAGCAGGTGGTTTCCTTGGCGGCCTTTATTCCCCTGCTGATCGGCACGGGGGGGAACGTGGGTGCCCAGTCTTCGACGGTGGTGATTCGGGGTTTAAATACCGATCGACTGCGGACGATCGGAGCCTTTCGGGTGATTTATCGGGAAGCGGCGGCGGGGGCCATTTTGGGGGTGATGCTGGCGATCGTCGTGGCGATTTGGGCCTATGTCTTGCAGCGTGATTTGGCGGTGTCGATCGCCGTGGGGGTCAGCCTCATGGCCATTTCGATTTTGGCCTCCACTGCCGGATCCAGCCTCCCCTTGCTGTTCCAGACCCTTGGCCTGGATCCTGCCCTGATGTCCGCCCCCTTCATCACCACCGCCGTGGACGTGCTGGGGGTTTTTATCTACCTTTCCGTTGCCCGCCTCGTCGTCCAAGCCACCAATGGTTAACCCTGCTCGTCTCTAGGACCGTGCAACCACCACCGCACCAAACTGACCGCACCCAGGGCGATCGGGGACAAGCCAACCCCTGTAAACGTAACCATTCAGGGGGTCACGGAAGAATGCGGGTTTCAGGCTCTGAAAATCCTGGATTGGTATGGTTTGAGCTGCTTCGGACTCCGATCGAAGGGCTGAAACCCTACTAACTTCGTAGACCCCTGAATAGTTACCTGTAAACCAGGTTGCTTTGGGGGGGGTGCCCCAAAAGATGCCGTAATAGTGGTAGTTGATCCCAGCCCCCACCCCGATCGCCAGCAACCCCACCACCCAAACCCAGCGCCGACGGCGGCGACTGAGCAAGGCACCCCCACAGGCCACCAGCCCAAGGCCCAGCGCCAACAGCAACAGCGTGTAGAAGGTCAAAATCGGCACTATAGCAATCGACCATTTGATTAGGACTATACTGTAGAGTGAAATGCTAGC
>JBMTWK010000392.1:0-4066 GCA_049452395.1 Prochlorothrix sp.
GAGGCAAATTTCCAAGCGGATCGCCGTAATTATCAGAAAGTTATCTGCAACACAGCCACAGCAGCGCCCCAGAATTACCATAAATGCCATTGGCAAATCCCAGCCAAATCATGATAATAATGCCAGTCCTTTACGTTTCTTAATCTAATCCCTGGGAAACCTAGAGACCCCTCAACTTTCACAATCTTCTATAAAATGCCTCGTTTTTGCATAACCCCACCCTCCCTCAACACACAGAAACCCTAGCCCAGATTGCCAACAGATTCATTATTCTTGGCCCAACCGTGCGGCCCCCTTTCCCCCGCCCGACCCCAAGCCAACCCGACTGGCGCGATCGGTGGAATCAGCCCCTTGGCCCCTCCCTCCCCCAGCCGTGAGATCGACTCATCCCGATTGGGAAGCCCTCACCCTAAATCCCTCTCCCAGAGCGGGCGAGGGACTTTGAAAACGCTGGCTCCCCTTGGCCCATCCTGGGGGTCAGAGCCGAGGGATGAGGGGCGCATTGGCAAAAATGGGCGGCACCCGTGAGATCAACTCATCCCGATCTTCATCCCCCCTTGGCCCAGAATCTTGAACCAGAATCTTAAATCTGATTGCCAGCCAAGCAACCTTCCCCTAGGCTAGGGCCAACTCAATCCCGTGGCAGTCCCAGGGCGGATCCCCTCCCCCACTGCCGCGATCGGGTTTCCGATGCCATCTCCCCCTCTAACCCCGTCCCAGGGCGGTTTCTGCCCCTCGATCGATCCTTAATCCTTCAACACCTTTGCTTGACCCTATGTCTGACGTTTTACCCCCCGTTCTCGAAATTGAAGGTCGCGCTCCCCTCCAGGGCGAAGTCCGAATCAGTGGAGCCAAAAATTCGGCCCTCGTGATTCTTGCGGGTACCTTGCTGTGCGGGGAAGACTGCCACATCCGCAACGTACCCCAACTGATGGATGTGGACCGTATGATCGAAATTCTGACCTCCTTTGGAATTAAGATCCAACGCCAGGGCGAAGTGCTGGATGTGGATGCCCGCCATATTAGCCAGTCGGTAGCTCCCTATGAACTGGTGAGCCAACTGCGGGCCAGTTTCTTCGCGATCGGCCCCTTACTCGCCCGCTTGGGTGTAGCGCGGGTGCCCTTGCCCGGAGGCTGTGCGATCGGGGCGCGTCCCGTCGATCTCCATGTGCGAGGGTTGCGGGAGATGGGTGCCCATGTCCAGATTGAGCATGGGGTGGTCCATGCCGTGGTGCCCGGTAGCAATCGCCGCCTGAAGGGGGCCAAGATTTACCTGGACTTCCCCAGTGTCGGGGCGACGGAAACCCTGATGATGGCGGCAACCCTCGCCGAAGGGGAAACCATTATTGAAAATGCGGCCCAGGAGCCAGAAGTCACGGATTTGGCCAATTTCTGCCGCGCCATGGGGGCCAAAATTCGCGGAGCCGGAACCAATACCATCCAAATTATCGGGGTGCCCCATCTCCATTCGGCAACTTGGTCGATCGTGCCCGATCGCATCGAAGCAGGCACCTTCCTTGTGGCCGGGGCCATTACCGGCTCAGAAATTAGCATCAGCCCCGTGGTGCCGGACCACCTCACCGCCGTCATCGCCAAATTGGAGGAAATGGGCCACCGTATCGTTCAAGATGGTCTCAATCGCCTCCGCATTATCCCCACCCGCACCCCCAAGGCCGTAGACATCGAAACCCTCCCCTTTCCGGGCTTCCCCACGGATATGCAGGCCCAGTTCACCGCCCTCCTGACCCTAGCCGAGGGCAACTGTGCGGTAACGGAAACCGTTTTTGAGAACCGGCTGCGCCATGTGGCAGAACTGAAGCGCATGGGGGCGAATATCCGCGTGCGGGGCAATAATGCCTTGATTACGGGGGTGCCGATGTTGTCCGGTGCGCCGGTCATGTCCAGCGACCTGCGGGCAGCGGCGGCCTTGGTGTTGGCGGGTTTGGCGGCGGATGGCAAGACGATCGTCCAGGGGCTGCACCACCTCGATCGGGGCTACGATCGCCTGGATCACAAACTGCAAGCCCTAGGGGCCAAAATCCGCCGCTTGGAAAGCGCTGAGGAACTGGCCCGCATCCCCCACCTCGTCAGCAAAGAAGCCTAATCCTCCCAAGGTCCGCTTGGGAGCATCTCACTTTAGCGATTTAACCAAACGGGTAGGGGCAAACCCCCCGTGGTTGCCCTGGCTTTGGACCGAAGAGGGGAGCCACGGGGGCACGACCCCTACCAAGCTTCTTCTAAAGTGGGATGCACCCGTCCGCTTGGCCCTTACCCCCTCGTTCCCACCCCTCGTACCCCTCGTTGCCCTGGTTTTGGCCCGAAGAGGGGAGCCACGGGGGCACGACCCCTACCAGGATTCTTCCAAAGTGGGATGCACCCATCAAAAACCTGTTGTCCTGCTCTTCCAGACTTGAAGGGTGGGCTTTTTTTTATTTAAAGTCAAACGTATACAAGTGATGTGGTTAGCCTTTGGTCAGCGATCGGTCTATGTCTTTGCCCAGTCAACCTCAACGGAAACTTCAGCCCAACGTGGACGAGATTCAGCCTCGGCAAATTTTGGTGTTGCCCCAGGGCGATCGGCGGCTCTATGGCGAGGTTATTGATGTCGATCAGCAGCGGCAGCGGGTTTGGTTGCGACCGTTGATTTTGGTGGAGGAACAGACTGGATCCGATCGGGAGCATCCCAACCAAGCCGCCACGCCCACCATCCATTTACTCCAAGACGACTCCGATCTGCTCTGGCCCCTGGCCCTGTTTCGGCCCGCCCTAGACACGGAATTACTGCCCTTTTGGCTGGAACTGACCCAAACGCCGCGCCCTCCCCAAACCCCGATCGCCGCCCAAACCTTTCGCCAATTTATCGCCCAGGTTTGGGCCACCCACCCCGCCCTGTTTCGGCTCCCCTAGAATTCCTCCTCCCGCTCTGCAATAAATTGCTCCAGCTTGCGAAGGCGTTGGATGAGTTTGGGTAGCTCCTTAACTGCCGCCACCGTGCGCAACCACAGGCGATGATCCATGGCTGGATAGCCGCCGATCGTGCTACCCGGAGCCACATCATTGTTAATGCCCGACCCTGCCGCCACCTGGGAGCCATCCCCGATCGTCAGGTGGCCCGCCGCCCCCACTTGGCCCGCTAGCACCACATGGTTGCCGATCGTCGTCGATCCCGCCAAACCTGCCTGCCCGCAGAGCAGAGAATGGTGGCCAATCTTCGAGCCATGGCCCACCTGCACCAAGTTATCGATTTTGCTACCAGGGCCGATCGCCGTGGTGCCGATCGTGGCCCGATCGATCGCGCTCAACGCCTGCACCTCCACATCATCGGCGATCGTCACCGTTCCCGCCTGCAAGATCTTATAAAATGACCCATCTTTCAAGGGCACAAAGCCAAAGCCATCGGCCCCAATCACCACCCCATTTTGAATTAAAACTCGCTCCCCAATTTTGACCGCTTCCCGCAGCGTCACCTGGCTATGCAAATAGGAATCCGCCCCAATTTCTACCCCTTCATAAATTGTACAATGGGGCCGAATCGTGACCCGATCGCCAATCTTAACCCCATCCCCAATCACCACATAGGCCCCGATCGAGACCCCCTCCCCCACGGTCACCTTTTCCCCCAGCACAGCCGTAGAGTGAATCAGAGCCGCCGGTTGGGCCTTGGCATAGAAAAGTTCTAGGGTTTTGGCAAAGGCAAGGTAGGGCTGATCGACCCGAACCAGGGGCAGATCCAGACCTTCCGCCACAAATTTGTGGTCAACAATCAGGGCTGCGGCTTGGCAGGTTTTGAGTTTTTTAAGGTATTTAGCATTGCCCAAAAAGGTAATTTCCTGGGGGGTTGCGTCTTCGATCGAAGCAACCCCTTGAATATCGAGATCACTATTTTTCGGATCAATTACAGCATTTAAATGGGTCGCAATAGCCTGAAGTTTCATCATGAAGTCTGGGGCAAAGGGTAAAGGCAAACTGGTCCCATCATAGCATTGCCCCCGCTAGCCTTCCGCCAAATCCGACGTAACCATTCAGGGGGTCACGGAAGAATGCGGGTTTCAGGCTCTGAAAATCC
>JBMTWK010000393.1:0-4065 GCA_049452395.1 Prochlorothrix sp.
GCCCGACAGGAGCGCAATCGAGAAATTGCCCGATCGCTCTTGGGATTGCTCCCCCCCGATGTCATTGCAGAAAGAACGGGCCTGACCACGGAAGACGTACAAGCATTGCAAGAACAGGATGAATCAGGCAATTCCTAAAGAAAATCCACTTTTGTATTACTCCAATCCCAAGAGTTAACCAAAATCACCCGAACAGCATCATAGGGGCGGGTTTTCGCCCAAAAACCCTGCTTGTCGCAGTCATTAATCCAAACCCGCCCTCTTTCCTGCGTTTATATCCGACAATCCGAACAGTATCGTAGGGGCGGGTTTTCTCCCAAAAACCCTGCTTGCCGCAGTCATTAATCCAAAACCACCCTCTTTCCTACGGTTTCCTGTGATTACCCCAAAATTGCTCTCTTTCCTGCGCTTATTACCCTAAACCTGCCGACTTCCCTATCGCTGTAGAACGATCGCCCCCTCCAGCACCCCCACCGGAACTTGGCAGAAATACCGCTGGAGAAAACGATCGGCGGCGACCCGTTGCAGAAACTGCTGAAGCAAAGAAAGTTTTGCCTCCCCCTGGCTGGGTTCGGGCTGATATTGCCAGTGGTCTGGGGCAGTGGGGCCAGTGTGGAAGCCGAAGGCCGCTAGGGTAACTTGGCCTTGGTGGAGGGTGGTGGTACTGAGGTGCAATTGCTGCTGAAGCTGGCCGATCGGCAGAGCCTGACCCGTGGCGATCGCCCCCTTAACCCAGCCCACCAGCGATCGCCAGACCTCTTCCCCCAAGGCCGGTTGCGGTTCCCCATAGGCCAGCGCCAAGGGTCGCCCCTGATCCACCGCCCGCTGTGCCCACTGCTGCAACTCCGCCCACGTCGTTGGACAATGGCGCAGAACCAAGGCTTGGGGGGCCGTTTCCGCTGGGGGTAACTCCCGCCGCCAGTCCAGCAGCCAGCCCTGGGTCACCGCCGTTTCCGCCCACTCCCCCGCCCCCCGCACCGCCAGTAGGGTGACCTGAAACTGGCTCTTTTGGCCCTTGCTCTGGGGCCGCACCCCTAGCTCAACAATGGCATCACAGCGCCCCTGGGGTAGTTCATGGCCATAATGCTCCCACCAAATCCCTGGAACGCCTTTAGGATGGCTCTCATCCCAAATTTCAAAATTAGTATAGATATAGCGGACCTTCCGGCCTTGGTGATCCTTTTGGTTTTGGTGCTTTACGGCCTTGAACCAACAGTTTTGGATCAGGAGGCGAGGGGGCGGATTGCCCATGCCGTAGGGTTCGAGGAGCCGCAATTCTTGAAACAGGGGTTGGCCTAGGTCTTTGACTTGGACGATTAAGTCCGCTTTGGGGCCAGGAACGGGGAAAACTGGCTTAGAAGTGGCAGAACCAGCGTCAGAGGGGTTTTGGCTCGGCTGTTCTCGATCGGCCCCCGTAGGGGATGGAGATAGGACTGCTAGTTGTCGTAGGGTTTGCTCGATCGCCGTCTTAAACAGCGGTAAATTTGCCACGGGCAAACTCAAGCCTGCTGCCTGGGGATGGCCGCCAAACTGGTGAATTAAGCTCCGTTGGGCCTGTAAAAGGTCGTAAAGATTGAGATTCCCCACCGATCGCGCCGATCCCCGTGCTAGGGCCACCCCCGTGACGGGATCCGGGCTGCTATCCAAGCTAAACAGTAGCGTGGGACGTTGGTAGGTTTGGGCGATCTGTCCCGCCACTAGGCCCAAAATCCCCACGGGCCACCCCACTTCCCCCAGCACGATCGCCGGAGTTGTGGACCAATCCACCGCCGCCAGTCGGACTTGGATTTGGCTCTGCAAGTCCCGCTGAAGCGCCTTCCGCCGCAAATTGAGCACCTCCACCTGTTCCGCCAGCGATCGACAGTGGTCCACCGCCCGACTGGTCAGCAACTCCACACAGACCCTCGCATCCCCCTGCACCCGACTCACGGCATTAATGCGCGGCCCAATCCCAAAGGAAATATCCGTCGGTCGATCGCCGCTGGCTTGGCACACCTCTAGCAACCGCGACACTCCGGGCCGTCGATCGGCCCCCTGGGTTAATTCATGCAGCTTAGTCAAGCCCCGTTGCGCTAAATAGCGACAATCGCCCCGCAGTTCCACCAGGTCCGCAATTAGCCCGATCGCCACCAAATCTAATAACTCCTCTAGCGGGAACTGGGGAGCAGTCCAGGGGGTTTCCGGGGCTGTGGCTGCGTTGTAGAGCGCTTCCATGAGCTTATAGGCGACAGCAACCCCAGAGAGGGTGCTAAGGGGATGATCTGGCTCAAAACTGCGGGGATTGAGGATGGCGACTACGGGCGGGCGCTGCTCCGGTAAGGTGTGGTGATCGGTGACGATAAAGGCCAAACCCAAGCTTTGTCCCCACTGCATCAAGGCCGCATCGGTGCTGCCTGTGTCACAGGTCAGAATGAGGCGATAGCCCCGATCGGCCAAGTCCTGCAAGCCCGTGGACGATAAGCCATGGGATTCCCGCAGCCGATCGGGAATATGGTACGTCAGCCGCTCTCCAAACCACTGCCCCAGCCCCTGCCACAGTAAGGCCGTCGCGGTTAGCCCATCGGCATCAAAATCCCCCCAAATTGCAACTTTTTCCCCTGTTAGATAGGCGTGCGTTAGGCGATCGATCGCCCACTCTAGCTCTTGCCCAAAGGCTTCTGGCCCCGTCGGCTCATACTGCCGCCAATCCAAAAACCCCGGTAATATCGCCGTATCCCGCCAGCCTCGCTGCCACAGAACTTGGGCCGCAAAGCCCCCTTGGGCGACGGTGAACTGGTCCTGAAGCCACCGTTGAAAGGGAAGGGGAGGCAGATCACAGGGGGGCAGAGTCCAAGCCATGGCCAATATCGAGGGGGGTGAACAGGGGGGGGTAAGCGGAGCAACTTTGGGCTGCGATGTTTTTACGCGATTTTTTTTAAGGATCGCGCAGGGCGATCGTGCAGGGCGTTGTTGGGAATCATTGCCCCACTCGCTATAGTACGCCAGATCCCCAGTGTTGGGCCGTTTTTGACCCGTAGGGTTGTGTTAGGCAAAGCCATACCGCACCGCAAAGCCATACCGCATCGCCAGTAGGGTGCATTACTAACGCACCGCAAAGCCGCACCGCATCGCATCGCCAGTAGGGCGTGTTAGGCAAAACCGTTTCCGCCTTAGGTTTTCAAACAGGTGCATCCCACTTTGGCAGAATCTGGGTAGGGGTCGTGCCCCCATGGCTCCCCGCTTCGGTCCAAAACTAGGGCAACCACGAGGGGTTTGCCCCTACTCAATCCGTTAAATCGCTGAAGTGAGGTGCGCTTTTTTCAGGTATTCTCTGAGTGCATAAAAGTGTACTTAGGTATACATGAATAGTAACTATTCAGGGGTCTACGAAGTTAGTAGGGTTTCAGCCCTCCGATCGGAGTCTGAAGCAGCTCAAACCGTACCAATCCGGGATTTTCAGAGCCTGAAACCCGCATTCCTCCGTGACCCCCTGAATGCTTACACATGAATAGGCACTGACAAAGTGAGGCAAAAGTTGTTCAATCACAATGCGCCATATCCTTACTAAGGACAGAATAGGCAGTCATTCTATGCTTCTGTAACGCTTGCGTGTTAAGCATCCAAACCAGTTTGGACAGAGCCATTGTCTGTCTCGCAGTTTATTGCATGGGTAAGGTCTAGCGAACATCTACAATTGGCTTTTTGTGCTCTATCTTTTTTAGATGTGCATATTGGCACCTGTCTTCCTTAATATCTTCCCCTTGATCTATTGCCGCTGAGCACCACTCCCATGGCAAAGCAATTTGTACGATCGAGGTGTGGAGCAATAGGGGGCTGGGGACAGAGCGTTGAAGCCGACTAAATGCAACAGTCTACGGCTGAACTCAACAATCTAAGAGAAGAGGATGTTGGGAAACCTAAGGGGGAGAGTCAGGGTACAAAACAGCCCTTGAGGATTTAGGCTAGGTAGTGTAAGCTCATCTACCCTGGAACGGCAAGGAGCCAGACAATTACAAACGGGCTTAAACCAAGGGCGAGACCGGGTTCCCCGTCTGCTGCGCACTGGGGTTGATGGGGGATTTTCAG
>JBMTWK010000394.1:0-4065 GCA_049452395.1 Prochlorothrix sp.
GACTCCCTCGGCGCTTTTGTCCTGCTCAAGCCCAAAAAGTCAAAACTCCAGAACTAAGTCTCGTTCCCACGCTCTGCGTGGGAATGCCGCCCCGACGCTCCAGCGTCGCCCTTGAGACACTTTCCTGGATAGATAGGTATATAGAAGCTTTAGCATCGCTCTACCATGGCTTTAAATTCTGGCTGGACTTACCACGATCGCCCCAAAACCCAACTATCCAGCCTAGGCGATCCCCTCACTGTTTGGGCTTACTACTGCCAGCACTACACCCACTCCAGCCCCCAGGATTGGCACGATCGCATTCTGTCGGGTCAAATCCACCGCAACGGCCAGCCTACTACCCCCGATGCGTTGCTCCAGGTGGGCGATCGCCTCACCTATCATCGCCCCCCCTGGTCTGAGCCGGAGGTTCCCTTAAATTTCGAGATTTTGCACCAAGATTCAGACCTTTGGATTATTAACAAGCCCAGCGGTCTTCCGGTGCTGCCCGGTGGAGCCTATCTCACCCATACGCTGCTACACCAGCTTCAGCAGCGCTTTCCCGGCGAAACCCTCACCCCCCTCCATCGCCTCGGTCGCGGCACCTCCGGCTTGATGGTCATCGCCCGATCGTCCCTAGCCCGATCGGCTCTGAGCCATGCCTTCCGCCAACGGCAACTGACCAAAATCTACCGCGCCTTGGTCACGCCCGATCGGCCCTCCCAAGCCTTGCCCGATCGCTTCATTTGTACCCAGGCGATCGGCCCTGTCCCCCATGGCAACGGCACTGTCCATGCCGCCCTCGACCCCAGCGATCCCCAGAGTCGCTCTGCCCACAGCGAAGGGTGGGTCTTGCAGCGATCGGCCCAGCACACCTTGGTTGCTGTCCAAATTTTCACGGGCCGCCCCCACCAAATCCGCATCCACATGGCCAGCCTCGGTTCCCCCCTCCTGGGGGATCCCCTGTACACGATCGGCGGTGTCCCCAAATCCCCCGCACTGGGCGATCCCCTGCCGTTACCCGGAGACTGCGGCTACTGGCTCCATGCCTACGAGCTGGGTTTTGCCCACCCCCGATCGGGGCAGTGGTGCGCCTGGACCCAACCCGTCCCTGCAAATTGGCCTCGCTGCGATCGTGCCGAAAGAGGGCAGGTTTAGTTTATTTTGGGGTTAGGGACTAAGCGGCGACCTTAGCGGCGATAACCTGGCGAATTTGGTCAATATACCGGCCTAGACCCTCTTGATTGAGGCGATAGCTTAGAGGATTGGCGATTAAACGGGCTGTACTTTCAAAAATCACCTCAATTTCATCCAGACCATTTTCCCGTAGTGTGGTTCCGGTCGCCACTAGGTCCACGATCGCCTCAGACATGCCCGTAATTGGCCCCAGTTCCACCGATCCGTATAACGGCACGATTTCTACCGGTAAATCAAGCTTATGGAAGTATTCCCGCGCACAGTGGACAAACTTGGAGGCAATGCGGCAGTGGGCCGGTAAATCCAAGCTACTGGAGTAGGGACTACTTTTTTTCACTGCCAGCGACATCCGGCAATAGCCATAGCCCAAATCCACCAGATGGGCCACATGGGCACCTTTCTCCTTCAGCACGTCATAGCCCACAACCCCCAACTGGGCCTGCCCATACTCCACATACACCGGCACATCCCCATTGCGCACCAACAGCGCCTTTGCTCGACCGCTGCGATCGGTAATTTGCAGTTGTCGGTTTCCCGGCTCTAAAAATGCACTAAAATCTAGCCCTACCTCTTGCAGGAGGGCAATGCTGTCCTTGAGGAGGGCACCTTTGGGCAGGGCGATCGTAATCATAAAAATAGTCTGTAAGCGCTTTGGGTCATGAAACCACCACCTCGGATCCTACCCCGGAATGGGCGCGGATTAAAGGGTTTGCCCCAGGCAATTCCCCTGTCAATGGAGCAGGGTTTGTAGTGAAGGGGGCGGGTTTTGGGAAATTGCTGGATACAGTCGTTGGCTAGAACACTCCAGAGGGCGGGTTTTGGGAAATTGTCGGTATAGCAAGGCTTTGGTCAGAAACCTGCTCAGAGGGCGGGTTTTGGGAAATTGTCGGTATAGCAAGGCTTTGGTCAGAAACCCGCCCCTACGATGGTTTGAGGCGGTAATTTAGAGTAAACTAGCTCAAAAGAGTAAATTAGCTAAAATCCCGCAGCATCTTTTTAATTTCCAGGTTATGCATCTCTTCTTGGCCGATTTTCGTCCGGGCATACTCTTCTAGGTAAATGCTGGCATCCTGCACGACACCCAACAACTGCTTATATAGCTCTAGTGCCTTTTGCTCGTGGTTGAGGCTTTCCCGGAGTAAGTCCGTTACCGCATGGCGATTGGTTTCCTCGATCGCCGCAATCCGCTGACTGGGGTGTCCCTCCAAGCCCGTAATAATTTCCCCCGCCTCCTGGGCATGGAGCAAGGATTCACTGGCCTGGGCCTTAAAAAAATCAACAATGGGAATCCGGTTTGGCCCATTCACCATGAGGGAATAGTGGGTATAACGCACCACCCCAGCTAACTCAAACTCCATGATTGTATTGAGCAGTTCGATCGCGCGGGTTGTCTCCAGTTCTTTCATGACTTTTAGGGATAGCTCTCGGTGAGAAGAATACAGTTTTTCTACTGTACGGGGGATTCTAGACCAGACGCAATCTTTTAATCTTCTCTATAAGCGATAGGCAAAGGGGACCGGCTCCCTTTGGCAAATTCTGGCTAGTAGCGCTAGGCATAAGTTTTGCACCCCTGAGTGTGAGCTAGGGTGAGCGCCTCGCTCACGACGCGGGCAAGATGCCCGCACTGGAAAGGGGATGGGAATTTTCGCCCTACTGTAGGGCGTGTCCCTGGAGTTCTCCGCGATCGGCCTAACTGGGGCAATGATTCCGCCCTGCCCCGTGCCTCTCCGTCGAATCCTGAAAATTGGGGAAGTCGGGAGTAAACCGCTAAAACTGCCGCAGAAAGCGCAGATCGCTGGAGTAGAGTCGCCGAATATCGTCAATTTGGTGCAGCACCATCGCAAAGCGCTCCACTCCCAGCCCCGCCGCAAACCCCGTATAGACCTCCGGATCCAGACCCACCGCCTTGAGCACATTGGGATCGACCATGCCGCAGCCCATCACCTCCAGCCACTTCCCTTTCCATTGCACATCGACCTCCGCCGACGGCTCCGTAAAGGGGAAATAGCTAGCCCGGAACCGCACCTCAATATCTTCGCCAAAGATTTCTTCTAAAAAGGTCTTCACGGTCCCCTTCAAGTCCGTAAAGGTCAGCCCCTCATCTACCGCTAGTAGCTCAATCTGGTGAAATACCGCTGAATGGGTCGCATCCACTGTATCCCGGCGATAAACTCGACCGGGCGCAATCACCCGAATTGGTGGCTCGTTATTCTCCATGTAGCGAATCTGAATCGCGGAAGTGTGGGTTCGCAGCAGATTGCCATCGGGCAAGTAAAAGGTGTCCTGCATATCCCGCGCCGGGTGGTCAGGGGGGGTGTTTAGTGCTTCAAAGTTGTAGTAATCGGTTTCCATTTCGGTGCCCTGGGCCACGGTATAGCCCAAGCCAACGAGGATATCGAGGATGCGATCGATCGTGCTGTTCAAGGGATGCATCCGTCCCTGGGGCCGATAAATCCCCGGCATGGTCACATCAAGGGTTTCTGCCTCTAGCTGGGCTTGCAGTTGGGCCGCTTGCAGCGCCGTGCGCTTTTCATCCAAGGCCGTTTGGATCACCGTTTTAACTTCATTGGCCGCACTGCCAATGCGGGGCCGATCGCTGGGGTCGAGCTTGCCCATGCCGCCCAAAATTTTGGACACCTCACCCTTTTTGCCCAAATAGCCCACCCGTAGCTTTTCCAGTTCCTCTAGGGTGGTGGCAGCGGCGATCGCCTGGGTGGCTTGGCTTTGGAGGGCGGTGAGTTGGGTTTCCAGTTCGGTGGGCTGAAGTGCGGCGGTCATAGGACTTCTCGATAAAAATTTTTAGGACTGGCAAAACCTAGGACTTCTCAATCTGGTTTTTCTCAATCCGGTCTCCAGTGTATCGGTTCCGGTACCCAAAGTAGGTCAACC
>JBMTWK010000395.1:0-4059 GCA_049452395.1 Prochlorothrix sp.
GCCGCTGCCACCCCCGCCAATCTTGCCGATCCCGCCGATCCCGCTGACCCCGATTCTGCTCTTCCCGCTGCTGTAAATCCTGCTAATTCTAATAATTCTGCCGATTCTGCTGATTCCGATCGGGATAGTGCGGCTGAACTTGCCCTGATCCAAAGCTTTTTTGGGGGAGGTGGGGGGGACCGATCGGAGGCTGAGAAGGCGAATGGCTCAAATTCCGGCGAATTCCAGGAAGAAGATGGCCTTTCGACGCTCCAGACCTTGATTGTGGGGTCGGGGATGGAGCGGCTTCAGCAGCGCGTGGGAACGTTGTGGCAGCAGACTGGGGAACTGACCCAGCAGATGGCCGATATGGCCCAGACCCAGGAGGAGCTAGGGGCCACGATCGAGCAGCAACAGGCCGACTGGGAGAGCCGGTACCAAGCCCTAGAGGCCATGATCCGATCGCAGGGCAATAGTGTGCAGCAGTTGGTGGCTTTAATGCAGGCGGAGTTGGGGAGTTTGCAAGCCAATTTGGGGGAGAAGTTGGATCAGGTGCAGACCTGTTTTCAGGAGGATTTGGCCCAAAGTCAGCGGCAATTGCAGGCCCAACTCCAAGATCAGATGCAGTACTATTTCGATCGGCAGATTCAGGCCAGTTTGCAGGATTTACAAGCCCAACTTTGGGAGAAGCTGAATCAGGAGTTTAAGGCCGATCTTCAGGTGCAACTCAAAACGGAACTGACGGCGACACTGACCCAAAGCTTGCAAGCGACGCTAAAGCGGGAGCTGGATACCCATCTTTACCAGACGCTTTACCCCAAGGTGGAAGCTGCCCTAACGGAAGCCCTCAATCGGCGCGAGATCGGGCAACAGCAGTTATCGATTCGGGTCACGGCGATCGAGGCCGATCTAGAATAAGTCATGCAAATTCCGCAACACCATGGCAATCGCACTCTATAGCGAAGTCGTTATCACGCAAGACCTTCCAGAATATCAACTCGCATCTGGAACCCGTGCCGCCCTGCTAGACTATGTACCTCACCCCACTGACGGGGAAGAAGGCGCAATTTTAGAGGTTTTCAACGATTTTGACACTTCTATTCAAGTTTTAACAGTTCCCTGCTCCAGTATTCAGCCTTGGTCCGAGCTTGATACACAACACCAAGCCACGCCAGTCCCCTCCACAGCCGATCGTCAAGTGATTGAGGAAGCGCTCACGATTCTTCAGCAGCATATGGATCCCGATAAACTGCAAGAATTTATCAGCGCCTGTCATCTTCGTGGGAATTTTGGGGTGAAGGCGGCAGATCTTGGACGAAATCGAGAATATAGTGAGCTAGGGTGAGTTTAGTGCAGGGGGAAATGGCCCGTTGACGGCCCGATCGATCGAGCAAAACCGCTTGATTCCAATGGCTCCCAAAGCCGCTATGGGCCTGATCGACGGGATTGGCCACGATCGCATCTAAACCCTTAAATTTGAGCTTTTCCCGCGCTGGCGGAATAATATCCCCCGTCTGGGCCGCAAAGCCGACTAAACGCTGGTGGGGCTGCTTCTGGCGGGCCAAGGTTGCAATTAAGTCCGGCACTGACTCTAGGGCTAGCTGTTCCGGTAACTGAGCTTTGGGTAACTTGGTGGCGTGGTAAGTCTTCGGGCGCAGATCGGCGACGGCAGCGGCCATAAAGACCCAATCTTGGCTGGGAAATGCCTGATGGAGCGCGTCCTGCATTTGGGCCGATCGGGTCACCCGCACACAGCGCACTTGCGTCCCCTCCAAGGCCGCTTCCAAGACCGCCGACTCCAGCCCTGTCCCTTGGATCAAGGTCACCTCTGCCCCGCGATGGGCCGCTGCTTGGGCCAAGGCGACCCCCATCCGGCCCGTGGCCGGGTTGCCCAAAAACCGCACCGGATCCCAATATTCCTGGGTACTGCCTGCGGTCACGAGCACCCGCTGCCCTGCCCAATCCCGGCGACCGTTGGTATGCAGCAGCGACTCTAGGGCCGCTAGAATGCTCTCCGGTTCCGCCATGCGCCCCGCCCCCTGGCGATCGCAGGCCAAAACCCCCGTCCCCGGCTCCAGCCCCACATAGCGCCCCTGCCCCAGCAAGGTCTGCCAGTGCTGTTGTACCACCTCCTGTTCCCACATATCCGTATTCATGGCTGGAACCAAGAGCACCGGGCAGCGAGAGGCTAGGATTGTGTTGGTTAACAGGTTATCGGCAAAGCCTAGGGCTAATTTTGCCAAAGTATTGGCTGTTAAGGGCGCAATGACTAAGGCTTCGGCCCACTCACCCAGTTCAATATGTAAGGGGCGAGGGGCGGAGGGTGCCCAAAAATCTAGATCGGTGTAGGCGTGGTGGCGGCAGAGGGTGCTGAGGGTGAGGGGGGTGATGAAGTTTTGGGCGGTGGCGGTGAGGATAGGCCGCACCTGGGCACCGGCCTTGGCAAGGCTAGAGGCAACGCTACAGAGCTTGTAGGCTGCGATGCCGCCCGTAAGACCGAGCAGAATGCGGCGATCGTGCCAGGGGCTGGGCAGGGGGTCTGGGGAAGACATGGGATTCGCACAAACGCGGGGTTTTTCAGCAGGACTTGGGGTTAAGCTTCGTCAAAATCCTCCAAATCCAGCAGGTAAAGGTAGGGTTCAGCGAGTTCAGGCCGCTGGAAGGCGATCGCCCGCAATAGGTGCCAATCCTCCAAGCTAGCAAAGGCTGAACTGTAGTTATCGGCCTCTAACCGGTCTGCCAGTTGGGCCACCTGTTCAGGGGTGACTTGGGCGATCGTCTCAGGGGTGATGATGGCGGGAAAGGCATTGGGAGACATGGGTTTCTCCGGGGTTACGGCAAGGGGAAACCGACGGTCTGAAAGTCTTGACGGTTTCACGTTCCACTGTATCGCTGCCTGCCCCGGACGATCGGACTTGCCCACAATTCTTCAAGCAATAACGGGCTGGGTGACTTTTCCCAAGCCCCTCACCCGAAATCCCTCGCTGAAAGTGGGATGCTTCCGTTGGGTGATTCCCCAGGGAGATGCACCCCCTTTTTAAGGGGTTTGGTAGGCTAGGGGGCGATCGGGGTTGCTACGATCGCGATCGTCAACTTTGGTTTTAACCCCACAGGAGAACCCATGCGCCAACACAATGGAGACTTGATGTTAGGTGGTGCCTTAGTCATCGCCGGTTTAATCGTCGTGGCCAGCTTTGGTAGCTCCGCCTTTGAAATTGTCCCCGAAGGCACCGAGGGAGTGCGGGTCTTCAACGGCAAGGCGGGGCAAGTGGTGGGACCGGGCTTCCATTTTAAGACCCCCGTTCTGGCCGACATCATCCCCTTCGACACCACCGTTCAAACCTACGATCCGCCCCCCATCCGCATCCCCACCCAGGAGCAGGCTGGCATTGAGTTAGATGCAGCGGTGATTTGGCGCATGAGTCCCGGCGGCAGCGCCACGGTTTATCGCAACTACCAAACCCTGGAACGCTTGGCCCAGGCCACGATTCAGCGGGAGTTACCCACTTCGATTAACTCTGTGACGGCTCAGTATCCCTTCTCGGATTTAACCGCAAGACGCACGGAGATTCAGTCGGCGATCGAAAGCCAACTGCGCAGCCAACTCCAGGAAATTGCCGCCCCCGTGGCTGAGGTCAATGTGAATTTGCAAAACTTTATCTTTCCGGAAGCCATCACCCAGGCCATTCAACAAAAACTAGAGCAGGAGCAACTGACCCAAAAAGCCCAACTTGAACTGCAACGGGTCAAGGCGGAGGCGGAGGCAAAGGTGGCTGCCGCCGAAGGGGAAGCCCGCGCCAACCGCGCCCTTAGTACGGCGATTACGCCCCAATTGCTGGATCTGCGCCAGTTGGAAGTGCAGCAGCAGATGATTGAGAAGTGGAATGGGGTGATGCCGCTTTATATGGGCAATGGTGAGGCGCTCATTAGTTTGCCCCAAGCGAGCCAAGTCGCCCCTGCGAATTAAAGGGGTCGCTGGCAAGGGTTCGAGGGGGAGCATCCCACTTTAGCGATTTAACCAATCTGGTAGGGGCAAACCCCCCGTGGTTGCCCTGGTTTTGGACCGAAGCGGAGAGCCAC
>JBMTWK010000396.1:0-4052 GCA_049452395.1 Prochlorothrix sp.
CTCTTAGAATTGGGGTTCGCTGAGAAATTATAGACACCACAGTTGGTTGTACATCGCTAGCCGAGACGCTAGCCCATGTCAGACCTAGGGTGTTAGCCGAGCCAGCGCTTTTTCAGCACCGGACTAGTCGTCAAGACGTAAATCACGCCCAAAGCCAGCAACCCAACAACCGCCATATTTTCCAGTGTCATGTCCATACCCTCCTTGAAGTATTGTGTGAAGAACCCGTGACCAGTTTCGTCTGAGCGAGACGAGCGGTGGTGATTCAGACCGGAGCGGCCCCCAGGTGATGAGAGGTCAAACTAGCCTGAGTTAAAAATCCTGGAGTGTGTTGGCTCTTGGGGAGCTTTGCAAGGGGAAAGCGGCCTTCCAGCTTGGGACAGTCCTAGGGACCGTGGCACGCTTGGCGTTCTCGCAGTAGGGTTCAGTGTTTTTCTCTAAAGGTGTTAAGCGCTAGGTGTTAAGCGCTGGCCATAGCCCCTAACCGACCTTCAGGATAGACATTCCAAACACTGAACAACTCAGCAGTTATGTAGGATTTCTAACCCTATTATTAACGATTTATCGGGGTATGGGAACCTCTGAAGTGGGTTTATAGATATAGAAATTTACAGGGGGTATCGATAGGTTTTTATCTATGATTAAGAAAATCTAAAATTGCTCCCCATCCCCAGGACGATCGCCCTCGCTTTTTTATTCTCAATCACAAAATAGCTGATTCTGTCAGGGATTTGCGACCTTGCCCTGGCTGTGCCGACAGACCCCTCTTTTCTTGATTTGTGAGGAAAGCTTAACTTATTGGTAGTACTTAAATACTGTAAAAATTTCACCGGATACTGGCACAGTGACAGGTCTCTTGCCCCCTAGTCCTTTTCTCCCTAGGCAGAAGTTGCTTCCATCTGATAAGACCTCTTTAATCCTTTGATAGCTCTTTAGTTATTAAGCGTTTCTAGCCTCCGCTCACGGTTGTGGATGCTAAGTTTGTGAATGCTCTGTTGGTAAATGCCCTGTATGGATGCTAAATCTGCTCCCCCTTCCCTCAATTTGTCCCGGTGGTTGACCAGCCTTGGCGCTGTGATTACGTTAATCTTTGTGGCGATCGCCGTGGTTGCGCCCCTTTTGCAGCAGTGGGAGGTGATTCAAGACCCCATTGCTTCGTTGATTAACCCCATCCACGATCCGCCCTCTGGAGAGCATTGGTTTGGTACCAGTCGCCAGGGCTATGATGTGTTTTCGCGCACCCTGTTTGGGACTCAAGCGGCGCTGAAGGTGGTGTTACTGGCCACGGCCATGAGTTTGGTGTTGGGGGTGCCGTTGGGGATGCTGAGCGGGTATTGGGGCGGCTGGGTCGATCGCACTCTGCTGTTTTTTATGGATACGCTCTATACCCTGCCCGGTTTGCTGCTGTCTGTAACCTTGGCCTTTGTGGTGGGGCGGGGGCTGTTGAACGCGGCGATCGCCCTCAGCATTGCCTACGTGCCCCAATACTACCGGGTTGTCCGGAACCAGACCGTGAGCGTCAAAACGGAGCTATTCATTGAAGCGGCCCAAGCCATGGGAGCTTCTACGCCCCATATCCTCAGCCGCTATCTGTTCTGGAATGTGATCCAAAGTGTGCCGGTGCTGTTTACCCTCAATGCGGCGGATGCGGTGCTGGTTTTGGGCGGTTTGGGGTTTTTAGGCTTGGGTTTGCCGGAGTCTACGCCGGAATGGGGCCATGATCTGCGCCAAGCTTTGGATGCCTTGCCGACGGGCATTTGGTGGACGGCTTTGTTTCCGGGGTTAGCTCTCACCACTTTGGTGACGGGGCTGTCGCTGCTGGGGGAGGGTTTGAATGAGTGGCTCAGTCCCCGTGATGGTGAGTCGGTGTAACACCAAGCATTAAATTTTGTATATTTTGATACAGAAGTCCCTATTTTCCATGACAATAGGAAACGAGCGAGGAAGGGAGCAATACCTCTCGGCCCTAGGATTGCGGGCGTTCTGTTGAGCAAATCCGGCAAGACTAGAGCGAGACTCTAGACCTATGGGGTGCAAAAACGGTCTAACGGATCCCGTCTATATCCAGCAGATTTGGTATTTGCCTTATGTCTCAGCCCTTTACTCCCCTCATTCCTGCCTCTCATCCCTTGGCCCCCCGCTCAGCCTCCTCCTCAATGGCTGCTGACTCTGACTTGGCGCGTCCCCCCCTCAAGCTGTTCCGGAATCTGCTGGGCAAACTGAGCACTCAGCTTTATCTGGGCTTTGCAGTGCCTGCGGTCATTATTTTGGGGATGGGTAGCTTTTCTTTGTATTCCTTCGATCGCATCGATCGGCGGGTGGGCACCATTTATGACGATCGGGTGGTCCCGCTCCAGCAGCTCAAACAAATTTCCGATGCCTATGCGGTTTCGGTGATTGATGCGGTGAACAAGGCCCATGCCCGGACCTGGACGATGGATCGCACGGCGCAGGTGGTCCACGAGGCTTCGATCGAGATCGATCAACTCTGGGATCAATATCTAAAAACGGACTTAACCCCAGAGGAAAGACAGTTAGCGGAAGAAGCGATGGCTTTGTTTCAGGTGGCCGATCGAGAAATTGCGCGGTTACAACAGGTCCTAGAGGCCAACGATTTTGACCGTCTGGCTATTTTTGATGGATCGCTGTACTCCGTCATTGATCCCCTGTCGGCGAAGATTCAAGAGCTGATTAATTTGCAACTGGATGTTGCGGCCCAGGAACGACAGGCAGCGGCCCAGGTTTATTTGTGGACCAAATCGATTTTCTGGGGCGTTCTGGTTTTGGCCTTAATTTTGGCTTCGCCCTTGGGCTATATTTTTAGCCGTAAGGTCACGGCAACCCTCAAGGATACGATCGAGGCCGTGGCCCAAGCGGTGATGGAGATTGCTGCGGCAACGGAGGAGCACGAGCGCATTAGCGCCCACCAGGCTAGCTCGGTTCAGGAAACGGCGACCACGATCGAACAATTGAGCGCCTTTGCGAAAAGCACGGCCCAACAGGCAGAAACCGTTGCCACAGGGTCCAAAACCTCCCTAGTGCTGACGGAGCGGGGAACCCAGTCTGTCCAGCAAACCTTAAACAGTATTCAGGACTTGCAACAACGGGTTGCTGTGATTGCCGATCGCAGCAGGCACCTGAGCGAACAGGCCCAGCAAATTGGCAGTATTTCGGAATTGGTGGCCAGTTTGGCTAACCAAACCAATATGCTAGCCCTCAATGCAGCGGTGGAGGCCGTGCGGGCCGGGAGCCAGGGTAAGGGCTTTGGGATTGTGGCCCAGGAGGTGCGGAAGCTGGCGGACCAAAGTAAGGCGGCCAGTACCAAAATTAAGGTGCTTGTGGAGGATATTCAGACGGCGATCGGGTCAACGGTTGTGTTGACCCAAGCGGGATCGGTTACGGCCCAAAGTAGCGTTGCTGTGGTAGAAAACAGTGCCCATGCCTTTGAGCAGGTGGCCCAAGGGGCCGAGGCGATGATGCTGAGTGGTCAGCAAATTGCCCTCAGTGCGGAGCAGCAGGCCAAGGCCATTCAAGAGGTACTCTTGGCCATTCGCAATTTAAATCAGGCAGCGGCGGAAACCATTACCAGCATCAGCCAGACGAAGGCAGGGGTGCAGCAGCTTCATTCCACGATGAACCGTCTACAGCAGATGGTTTAGACGCAAGCTTGGGGCCGCTAGGATCGCAGCTTGGATCGGGATGATTGGATCGGGATGATTGGATCGGGATACTTGGCTTGTGATGATTGCATCGCGATGTTTTGACCGCAACGCCTTGATCACGGTCTCGATCGCGGCTGGATCGCAACGCCATGTCATACCGTTTCGATCGCCGATCGATCGCCGTGTCTGGATCACAGATCGATCGCGGCTGGATCGCAACGCACGGCATCACGTCTTGAGTGCAGCTTGATCGCGGCTGGATCGCCGATCGATCGCCCCGTCATACCGTCTCGATCAAGGTGCTTTGATCATGGCTCGATCGCCCCGTCATACCGTCTCGATCGCCAAGCCTGGATCACAGATCGCAGCTTGATCAAGCCTTCGTTACAT
>JBMTWK010000397.1:0-4011 GCA_049452395.1 Prochlorothrix sp.
CCCCCGTGGTTGCCCTGGTTTGGGGGCTGCAACAGAGCGGTAGGGGCAAACCCCCTGTGGTTGCCCTGGTTTGGGGGCTGCAACAGAGCGGTAGGGGCAAACCCCCCGTGATTGCCCTGGTTTGGGGCCGGTAACGTTTGGGGCCGATCGCGATCGGAAATCTTTAAGGGGAGATGAGTAAATCTGCCTAAGCTAGAGCCAGAGACTATAATAGGTCACCAATGAGAATTTCCAAGAATTCCAGGGGAACCCGTCCCCCTTTGGGACTGCGATTCTTGTTGGAAGACTGATTCTCACCAACCCTAAGCTTACGTTGATCCAACCTCAATCCTGTCACAGGCCAACCGGGCACCCCAAAACCCCCCCGTGGCCCCAGGGTGATGGGTCTGGAGCAACCTATTGTGGTGTGATGGAGGTAACTTAGCTCCCATGATTGATCCGGCCTTGAATTATCCGGTTTTTGGGGCAGAAATTAGCTGTCCCCATTGTCGGCAAGCCATTCCTGCTTTAACCCTCACGGATACCTACCTGTGCCCCCGTCATGGAGCCTTTGAAGCGGATCCCAAAACCCAGGAACTGGTTCATCTCCAGTCGGGACGATACTGGCGACAGTGGGAGGGGTTGTGGTATCGACAGCATACCCATCCGGATGGGATTCGCTTTGAGATCCATGAGGCCCTCGATCGCCTCTATACCCAAGGCTACCGCGCTAAGCGCGTGATTATTGCTGAGCGGTATCGTAGCATCATCAGTGCCTATTTCGAGCGCAGTTCGGGCTGGTCTGCCCAAAATCCCGGTGCCTCCGTGCCCAAGCTCTATGGTTTGCCGGTTTCCTTCAGCCCGCTGCCGGATGAGGACTCTCGCTGGGGTGTGATTAACTTTGATCTGGAAACGGACTATAGCGCTAGCGCCCCCGCTGCCTATGTCAAGTTACTGGACTAGCCCCTATGCACCATCTCTCCATCCGCACGGCCAATATTCACCGGGCGATCGCCTTCTATGAAGCCCTCGGCTTCCACGTTCAGGAACGCTTTACCACCGGGTTTACCTTGGCCTGTTGGATGGAAGGCTGGGGCAGTGCTGCCCCTGGGGAAACGCCAGCCCAGGCTCCCGGTTTGTCGGGTCGTCTTGAGTTAATCCAAATTCCCCAGCCGCGCCCAGTGCCCGATGCCTTTGGCGATGAGCATTACACGGGCTTTTACCATGCGTCCTTTGATGTCACGGCCTTGGCTCCCAATTTACCCCAGTGGCTGGAGATTCTGGAGCAGCGTCTCCAGCAGGTTGATTGTGATCCGCCGCTGACCTTGAAGGTGCTGTTGCCGCCTACACAGCAGATGATTGGCGATCGGGTTTATGAAGTTGCTTTTATTGCCGATGGGGACGGCCTCCCCCTAGAATTTTTGCACAGCCCACCCCCGGTTTCCCTATCTCGTTGAACCCGTGACCTTTTGAACCCGTGACCTTAAACGCCCCCTCCTCTGCCACCGCCCCTAACGTGCCATCTCCCAATTCGCCATCTGCCAATTTGCCATCTCCCAATTTGCCATCTCCCAATTTGCCATCCTTAGACCCGCAATCCCTCACTTCACCCGCTTCAGGCCCACAATCCCCAGCCCCCCAGTTGTCTAGCAACGACGATCGGGCGCTGTCTATGGCGGAGCGGATCGAATCCCTCAAGGTTGGCCTGACGGGGGCGATCGCGGCTGTGGTGGCAACGCTGCTCTGGCAGGCGGTGATCCAAACCTGGATTGCCCCACGATTGGCCTTTGCGTTGGTGGCTCCCGGTGTGGATTGGGGGTCGTGGTTTGGTTGGGTCCAGGGGGCTGGGATTGCCCTGACGGGCTTGATGTTTGGGGTGACCTATCGCTATATCGTGCGGCAAGAGGTTAGTCCCCATTTACGATCGGGGGCGATCGCGGCCTTTGTCCTGGTGCGCAGCCTTGCCCGTTTGGATAGCCCCCAGATGTTGCACTGGCCGGAACCGGAAGCGGTGGCCTTTGTGCTCCAGGGGACAGAGAGCATGATTTTATTTGGCTTTAGCGCCTTGGTTTTGAATCTGGGCTTTGCCCTGGGCCAGTTGAAGCGAATTTAAGGGCTGTTTTACCCCTCTGCACCGATGGGGGGGACTGGGGATTGCCCAGAAGTTGCACAATCCTGTCCATAGAAGTCTCCCAGGGCTGGATTGGTTCAATGGCTCACCCAATGGCATAGAATCAGAGGGCTGACCTGTTCCATCTCTGCCGTACCCGACGATTTTCATGACTATGACCGTACCCCTCTCATCCGAGATGATCTTGCGTCGCCCAGTTTTGGGTTCCCGTCGTCCCAGCAATTACCTGTGGGCTGTGGTAACCCTCTTGGGTGGGATTGGGTTTGTCCTATCCAGTCTATCGAGCTACTTTCAGGTAAACCTGCTGCTCTTTTCTGACCCGACACAGTTGGTCTTCCGTCCCCAAGGGCTAGTGATGGGCTTCTATGGCGTTGCGGCCTTGGTGCTCTCCACCTATCTTTGGCTGGTGATTTCCTGGGATGTCGGTGGTGGCTACAACGAATTTAACCGGGATACCCAAAAGGTTACGATTTTCCGCTGGGGCTTTCCGGGGGCCGATCGCCGCGTTGAATTGGTTTATGACTGGGAAGAAGTGCAATCCGTTCGCATTGACATCAAGGACGGTTTTAACCCCAAGCGGGCACTGTATCTCAAAATTCGCGGTCGTGGGGAACTGCCCCTCACCCGAGTTGGCCAACCCCTCCCCATTTCGGTACTCGAAACCCAAGGCGCAGAACTGGCCCGTTTTTTGGAAGTTCCCCTGGAAGGACTGTAATTCCCATTTTGACAAACCCCTGCTTCAATAAAACCGGTTTTATAACGTTGTTTGCTCTAGCCTCCTCAATCCTTGGGACATGATTATGACCAAACCCTTTAAGCCCCTGCTGTGGATTTGTATTGTGGCGGCAAGTCTGACCTTGGGGGCCTGTGGTTCCAATACTGTGACTGCCAACAGCCCCAACGCCCCTGCTACGGATATTGCTACGGCCTACCCCAATTTGCCCCGCCTGAGCGGCACCGCCACGATCGAGATGGTGGTCAAGGGAAAGCCAATCTTAATGGAGGTCTATGGGGATGATGCACCCCTCACCGCAGGCAATTTTGTGGAACTCGTGAATAAAGGGTTCTACAACGGCCTGTCCTTTCACCGTGTTGTCAAGGATCCCCAGCCCTTTGTGGCCCAGGGGGGCGATCCGGCCAGTGCTAATCCTTCGGTTCCCGCCAGCCAATTGGGCCGGGGGGGCTATCGGGATGAAAGCGGCAAAGAGCGCACCATTCCCCTAGAAATCTTGCCGGAAGGGGCTGAAAAACCCCTCTACAGCACCACCTTTCAGGCGGCTGGTCTGGATGTAGCCCCCAAGCTGGCCCATAAGCGGGGTGCCTTGGCCATGGCCCGCTCCCAGTATCCGGACTCCGCTTCGTCTCAGTTCTATATCACCTTGGCAGACTGGAGCTTTTTGGACGGCAATTATGCGGTCTTTGGCTATGTCACGGAGGGCATGGAGACGGTGGATACGATTCAGCAGGGCGATCGCATTGAGTCGGCCCGTGTGGTTTCGGGTTTGGATGGCCTCAAGGCTCCCTAGGGCGATCTAGGGCGATTTCATAGAATGATTCTGAAGATACCCAGGTTCAGACCTTTGACGACGATAGGATTTGGTGAGTATATCCATCATGTCTTTGTTGTTGTGATCTTGAACTTGGGTATTTAGTGTTATGGAAGATCTCATTAGCCTGCTGATTGGGTTATTGCAACTTGCAGTTATCGCGGTCTTGATAGTGAGTGCCTGGAAAGTGAATACAAAGGCAGGCTATCCCGGCTGGGCTGTTTTTGTGCCCTTTTATAATGTTTACATTTCACTCAAAGTGGCGGGCCGTCCAGGTTGGTGGTTGATTTTATTAATTGTGGGCACCTCGATTAATTGATGAAGAGGCTATCTCATCATGAGATTCATATGAGA
>JBMTWK010000398.1:0-3997 GCA_049452395.1 Prochlorothrix sp.
AGTTGTTTGCGGGCATTGGTGGCTTTCGCATTGCCTGCGATCGGGTGGGGATTCGCACCCAATGGGCCAATGATCTTGACCCTAAGGCAGCCCAGGTTTATTGCGATCGCTTTGGTCCGGCGGGGTTCCATTTCGGCGATTTGGGTACCGTTCAAGACACCATTCCGCCCCATGATGTCTTGACGGCAGGCTTTCCCTGTCAGCCCTTTTCCAGTGCTGGGAAAAAGTTGGGCCTTGCGGATCCCCGTGGCACCTTATTCGGTCGTGTGGTTGAGGTGCTCGATCGCCATCGTCCACGGTTTTTCGTGCTGGAGAATGTTAAACGTCTCCTTTCCATGGATCAGGGCCAGCATTTTGCAACAATTCTCTCAGCTTTGGTCAGTCTCGGCTACTGGGTTGAGTGGCGGCTCTTAAATGCCCTTCAGTTTGGCTTGCCCCAAAATCGCGAACGGTTGGTCATCATTGGCCACCGGGCCGATCGGCCCCTCGCCTATTTAGGGCTAGACGCAGACTTTCTGGATCTCCAGAACTCTCTTTTTGCGCTACAGTCTCCCCTCGCCCAACATGGCAAGCGCTTTCAAACCTGGGGTTTAGCCCGCCAAGAACACTTTATTCAAGCTAATTTACCCCATTTTTCGGCTCAAATTCCTTCACCAAAGTTAAGTGCAATCCTGGAGCCACAACCCGACGATCGCTTTTACTTCACTGAAGAGACCCAAGCCCGCATTGAGCAGAGTGAGCGGGTCGATCGCTATATTAATGGCGTTGAAGTACTCTATAACCAACGGGGTGGCTCCCGCATGGGCTATTCCATTTTTGGCACCAATGGGGTTGCTCCAACCCTAACCTGTACGACGAGTCGCCATTATGAGCGCTATCAAGTGGGTAATGCCTTCCGGCGGCTTACACCCGTAGAATATGCCCGTTTACAGGGATTTCCCGACCATCACTGCCAGGTAATCTCCCCCTATCACCAATATGGTCTCTATGGCAATGCAGTCCCACCCGTAATGATAGAGTGGGTCTTAAAGCAATTATTAGACTCAGGGGGTGTTCAGCTTAGCTTATAAAAGTTTAAGACTATTTTTACTCAATTAACAGCTTTTCTGAATCAGAATGAATCCTGAACCTCTCATTTCTAGTGCATCCTTAAGGCAGTCCCTCCGACAGAATCTTGCCTTAGCGGTCGATCGCCTCAATCAATAAATGGCAGCGATTCCTCAGAAGCCCTCTAAACGGCAAGATTGGCATGAGCTTTGCCCTGCAATGGCGTTATAACTTTGGTAAGCTGTTCACAACCCCAAGCTGACGCTCTAGCAATGACTGCTGACTCCCCCACTCCCCTCTCCCCCGATGTGCTGCCCCAGCGCTTGGTGAAACACGCGGTTAAGTATGCCCATCACCAAGAGGTCGATCGGGAGCAACTGACCCCCATGATGCGGCATTACGTCGAAACCAAAGCTCAGCACCAAGATGCACTGCTGCTCTATCGCATGGGGGACTTTTTCGAGTGTTTTCTCGAAGATGCCATTACAGTGGCGCGGGAGTTAGAACTGATCCTGACCAGCAAAGAAGGCGGGGGAGAAGTGGGGCGAGTGCCCATGGCGGGGATTCCCCATAAGGCTTTAGACAGTTATTGCGCCAAATTGGTGGAAAAAGGCTACGCGATCGCCATTTGTGACCAAGTAGAAGAGGCAACCCAAGCCAAGGGACCACTGGTGCGGCGGGAAATCACCCGCATTATTACACCGGGGACGATCGTCGAAGAAGGAATGCTTCAGGGTCGCCGCAACAACTTTTTAGTGGCAGTGGTACTGGCGGGTAGCCATTGGGGACTAGCCTATGCCGATGTCTCAACGGGGGAGTTTGCCACCACCCATGGCACTGACCTAGAGCAACTGAGCCAGGAAATTCAGCGGATTCACCCCTCGGAAGTTCTAATTCCCACCAAGGCCCCAGATCTCGTCGGCCTACTGCGGCCTGAGCAAAAATCCCAGCATCTTCCCCCAGGACTGCCGCCCCAGTTTTGCTACACTCTCCGGCCCCAGCGGGCCTTTGTCCTCGCCGAAGCGCGTCAGAAGCTCCTAGAACGGTTCCGGGTGCGATCGCTGGAGGGAATGGGCTGCGATCGGCTCCCCTTGGCCATTCGGGCAGCGGGGGGACTGGTGGATTATCTCGAAGAAACCTCCGAGGGGCGGCTAGAACGACTCAAGGCCGAAGACCCCGATTATATCTTCAATCCCGCATCTTTGACTTATATCCCCCTTCAGCCCCTCAAAACCTACGCTATCACCGAATATTTAATTCTAGATGCCCAAACCCGCCGCAACCTCGAAATTGTGCAAACAGTACGGGATGGTTCTTTCCATGGGTCGCTGCTGTGGGCCTTGGATGCCACGGTGACAACCATGGGGGGGCGGGCACTGCGGCGATGGTTGCTGCAACCCTTGCTAGATGTGGGAGCTATTACGGCGCGGCAGGACACCGTGCAGGAGTTGTTAGCGCAGGGCAACCTGCGGGAGCAGTTGCGGAAAGTCCTGGGCCAAATCTATGATTTAGAGCGGCTGACGGGGCGGGCAGGGTCAGGAACGGCCAATGCGCGGGATTTGGTTGCCTTGGCGGATTCCCTGGAGAAATTACCGGAAATCGGCGCACTACTGGCCCAAGCCCACGCGCCCTATCTGGTGGTACTGCAACAGTTGGACCCCAAGTTAGAAGCCCTGGGGCAGCGGATTCGCCAGTGCCTAGTTAAGGATCCGCCCGTGGCGCTCCTGGAGGGGGGGCTGATTCGGGATGGCTTTGATGGGGAACTGGATGCACTGCGGCGAGAAAGTGCCGACGATCGCCAGTGGATTGCCAATCTAGAGGCGATCGAGCGCGAACGCACCGGTATTTCCACCCTCAAAGTGGGTTATAACAAAACCTTTGGCTATTATTTGGGCGTTTCCCGCAGCAAAAGCGACCAAGTACCAGCGGACTATATCCGTAAGCAAACCCTGGTCAATGAGGAGCGCTACATTACTCCAGAGCTAAAGGAGCGAGAAAGTCGCCTTGCCAATGCTCAAGGTCAGCTTAACCAGCGGGAATACGAGATTTTTGCCCAATTGCGGGCAGAGGTGGGGGAAGAAGCCGAACTGATTCGCAAGGTAGCCCGACGGGTTGCGGCCTTGGATGTGCTTGCAGCCTTTGCGGAATTGGCCCAGTTTCGGGGCTACTGTCGCCCGGTGATGGGGAACGATCGCCAACTGCTGATCCAAGCCGGACGACATCCCGTTGTCGAACGATCGCTCCCCTCTGGCTTTTTTGTACCTAATTCTGTCCATTTAGGCTATAACCTACCCCCAGACCCCCAGGATCCCGCCGATCGCACGGCTTCCGCCCCTGACTTAGTAATTCTGACGGGACCAAACGCCAGTGGCAAAAGCTGTTTTCTGCGGCAGGTGGGGCTAATTCAACTCATGGCCCAAGTGGGAAGCTTTGTCCCGGCAACCTCTGCCCAGTTGGGCATCTGCGATCGCATTTTTACGCGGGTGGGGGCTGTGGATGATCTCGCCACGGGACAGTCTACTTTTATGGTGGAAATGAACGAAACAGCCAATATTCTCAACCATGGCACCGAGAAATGCCTGGTTTTGCTGGACGAAATTGGCCGGGGTACTGCAACCTTTGATGGCCTGTCCATCGCCTGGTCCGTGGCGGAATACCTGGCCACCCAAATCCGCGCCCGCAGCATCTTTGCCACCCACTACCACGAACTCAACGAATTGGCGGCCCTTTTACCCAATGTCGCCAATTTCCAGGTGACGGTCAAAGAGTTAGCCGATGACATTGTTTTTCTGCACCAGGTGCAACCGGGCGGGGCCGATCGCTCCTATGGCATTGAAGCGGCACGCTTGGCGGGGTTGCCCCAGAGCGTCATCGATCGCGCCAAGCAGGTCATGGCCCACATTGAGCAGCATAGTACGATTGCGGTAGGGCTACGGCGGGGAACAGGGGA
>JBMTWK010000399.1:0-3985 GCA_049452395.1 Prochlorothrix sp.
CATCAACTATTGGTTTCAGTGGAGCATTGTTGCCCAATAAAACACAACCTTTTGCCCACCACTGGCTCCGCCCCCAGGACCTCAACGGTCTCGCTCACCCCACAAGCCTTGCCCCTGGTTTCTCGCTCCAAAACACTTGAATAGGGCCATCTCACTTTGGACAGGCCAAAGACCCATCCCACAAGTTCTGAGCTGTGGGATAGCTGGACAGGCTGTCCTTTTGCAAAGGGGATGAGGGGCACCTCTGCGAAAGTTGGGATGCTCCCGGCTCAATGCAAGGCGATAAGTCCTAGTGAACTGCACAGGAGGACTGTCTGCCTCAATGGCCTTCGTTTTCCGGTCCTTTTCCCCCCTTCCTGCTTATCCCCCCAATGCCTGTTGCCAAACCCCCGACACTCACGCTGTTGCTGATTGACGATTCCCAAACAGACCGGGACCTGTGCCGACGTTTTATGCGTCCCCACCAAGAGTCCTATACGGTGATTGAAGCTGAAACCGGATCCGAGGCTCTGTACATCTGTCGGGAGTGTCGGCCTGACTTAATTTTGTTGGATTACTTTTTGCCAGACTATGACGGTTTGGATCTGTTCCCCATGATTCAGAATTTGTTGGGCGTGGCCACGGTGCCGACGATTTTGCTGACAGGCCATGGTGATACAGAGATTGTGCGGGAAGCGGTGCAAGCCGGAGTTCAAGACTATTTAGTGAAGGATACCCTCACGCCAGATCTGCTCCATCGCACCCTGACCAAAGTGCTGGAACAGTGGCAACTTCAAAAAACCCTGCGGCGACAGCAGATCCAGCAAGAACTGGTGCGACAATGTGCCCTGCGAATGCTGCAATCCTTGAATTTAGATCAAACTCTAGACACAACCGTCGATTCTCTGCGCACGGCTTTGGGAGTCGATCGGGCGATCGTCATCCAATTGCACCCAGACTACACCAGTACCGTCGTCGCCGAAGCCCGCCAAGAGGGTTGTAGCTCCTGTCTTAACCAGCACCTCCCGGCCTATACCTGGCAGCCGTTTCCCGATGTAGACATTAACGAAATTATGTCACCCAAGGCCAATACCAGGGATATCGAGACCCTAGCCCTAGATATAGCCGCTGATCATTGGGATAACCAAAGCTTTTTCTCCACCTATCCCCTAGAGCTACTCAACCGTTGGCACGTTCAGTCCCAGTTTGTCGTTCCCATTTGGGTCACCCTGCCAGACCAGCGGTTCCAAGACCAGCCATGGGGATTATTGGTGGTGCATCAATGCGATCGGGGCCGATCGTGGCTGCCGATCGAAATCGAACTGCTGAAGGAATTGACCGTACATTTAGCCGTGGCCATTCGGCAGACAGAACTATTCTCCCAGCAGGAAAGGGCTAATATCCAGCTTCAGGCTGAGCTAAGCAGGCAAAAAGAACAGAATCAAGCCATTTTCCGGACTTCCCCCGACTTAATTATCCAGATGGACAACCAGGGCCATTATCTGAACTTTGTCAATGGCCGCGATCGGGGCGTAATTCTGCCCCCCAAAACTCCCCTCAGCGCCAACACCGTCCAGGATGTCCTCCCCGCACCCCAGGCCCAGGAGTATCTCCAGCGCATTGCCCTGACCCTGGAAACCAACAGCCTCCAAGTCTATGAACAGTCCTTACAGGTGGACGATCGTCTGGTTCATGAAGAAGTCAGAATGGCACCCTGCGGCCCCGATCGCAACGAAGTTTTGATTATCGTCCGGGAATTATCGAGTACGCCCCTCTAATCGCCTGACAACCTCATGCGTAAGTCCTGGGAAAGAAACTGTGAAGCAACTGTTGGAGTTGGGGTGCTGGCTCTGTTCGGGTGTAGAGCTTAAGAACTACTTCACCCATTGTGGCTACTGTGCGGCATAGTTGCGGCAAGGGCTGTATACATTAGCTCTAAGGTTTGGCTTCTTTAACAAAAAACGGTAAAACCTGGTATCTGCTACGGCAGCATAAGCTTTTTAGCGCTTGGGTCTGGTTTTCCTTGACTGGATAGCTCATTGACGGGCAAGGCGGTCTCTGGGGGCGCTGCTTCTAGATCAAACCAGAAAGTAGTACCAACCCCGACTTCGCTGACCAAATTGACCTTGCTGTGGTGTTTGTCTACGATATTGCGGACGATCGCCAGCCCCAAGCCCGTCCCCTCCAGGGTATGGACCCGGTTTTCGACCCGGAAAAAGCGATCGAAAATCGCCTCTTGATCCTCTGGGGCAATGCCAATGCCGGTATCGGCGACTTCAATGCGGACATGCTGGGGAATAAAGGCTGGGAGCGGATGAGCCTCCGTGTAATGCAAAGCAGGCGTTAACAGATAGGCGCGAATTAGAACGGAACCGCCCGCAGGGGTGAATTTTAGGGAATTGCCGACTAGATTGGCCAAAACCTGAAGCAGTAAATCATAGTTGCCCCGCACGGGCAGAAGGTTGACATCCAAGTCTTGGCGCAGTTCTACCCCCTTATCCCGCGCATTGAGTTGGTAGCTGCGGAGGGTTTGATCGATCGCCTGGGCTAGATCAACGGAACTGAAGTGATAGCTCCGGTTAGACTCCAACCGCGAGAGATCCAGCACATCATTGACGAGGCGGGTGAGGCGATCGGTCTCGTGATTGGCCGTTGCCAAAAACTCCCGCCGCTCTTCTTCCCCTAGCTCATCGCCAAATTCATGGAGGGTTTCAATGAAAGACTTAATATTAAAGAGCGGGGTGCGCAGTTCATGGGAGACATTGCTAATAAACTGGCTTTTCGCCTCATTTAGCTCAACTTCGCGGGTAATATCCTGCACCGTAATGGCTACCCCCCGAATATGCTCCTTATACTGATCCAGCACCGTCGTCAGCATCATTCGCACAGTCCGCTTGGTTTTGCCCCCATTCAAGCCAACCCGGAACTCATTGCCCTCCCGCATCGATCGCAGTTCCGCCTCTTCCTCTTCCACTAGCTCATAGAGGGGGCTGCGCAGTTCGTTACACACCTCTAAAGGCAAGTGATTGAGCACATTTTCGCCGTTGATGTCTCGATTTTCCCAATTAAAGATGCGGCGGGCCGTTGAGTTGGCCAAGACAATGCGCATATCGGTATCCAGCAAGATCGCGCCATCGGCGATCGTGGCCACCAAGGTTTCTAATTTGGCCTTTTCCGCCGTTAACTCTTCAATATTCTGCTCTTCATAGCGCTCCAGCCGCTCTGCCATGTCGTTAAAGCTGGCAATCAGCCCCCCTAGCTCTCCCCCCAAGGGCAGATCAATCCGCTGCTTAAAGTTCCCCGCCGCAATGCTTTTGACCCCCAGCAGTAGCTCTTTAATCGGCTTGGTAATGGTCAAGGCATTGAACACCGCCCCCAGAATCACCATGACCCAAATCGAGATAAACACGGCGATCGTCACATCCCGCGTCAAGTGGGAGGAAGCCGCAACCGTTGCATTGGGGTTAATGCCGATCGCCAGCACCCCCAAATACTTCTCCTCATGGATCAGCGGCACAAAAACATCGGTCACCTCTCCCTTGGGCGTTTGATGCTGCCGCACCACCGGAGCCGCGTCGCTGCTGCGTCGGTAATTATCCGGCAACTCCACCCGCCGCTGAATGGTCAGGGAATTCTGCACCTCTAGGTTAGAAAAGGGAATCCCCAGAAAAATATTGCCCTCCACATCGGCATAGAGCATATAGCTAATGCTGGAGGTGCTGTCATAGAAGCGCTGGGAAAAATAGGCCACTTCCGACAGGTTTTCTTCGGCAACGAGGGGGGCAACGTTGGCAGCCAGCAACAGGCCCAAATCGCTGCCAAAGCGGGTGTCATTAAAGCGGGCATCCTGCTGAATGCTGTTCACTGCCCAAAAGGTGAGGCCGCTCATGATTAGAGACACCACAAGGGTAGCAGCCGCCATCAGCTTGGTTTGGAGGGTGAATTCTGACCACCATCGGGCGGTTAATTCTTTCCACTGGGACAGAAGGGTGAGCATTGGATCAGG
>JBMTWK010000400.1:0-3981 GCA_049452395.1 Prochlorothrix sp.
CGATGGACCCCCCTCTAACCCTCTTTCTTCCGTTAACCCCTGAATAGTTACGGCATCGGTCTTCAAGGTTGCCCGGTTTTTAGGTAGGGGCAATCCCCCCGTGGTTGCCCGGTTTTTAGGTAGGGTTGAGGGCGAGTTAAGGGGTTGATTCGGGCCAAGCTTGATAAACTGTAACAATTGAAGCGACTGGGTAGGGTGAGCAATCCTTGCTTGACCGCTGCTCGATCGTTTCCGTTGATGCTCCGATCGCCCTTGCCTTGGCGATCGGCCCTGTGTGTTAGGAGTGAACCCCATGCAAACCCAAGAGCGGATCAGTAGCCCAGAGCCGGAACAAACCCCCACAACGGCAGCCACCGGATCCAGCGCCGACCTCAATCCCGCCGATTCCTCTGCCGCCGTTAAAGCCGCGATCGCCGCCAGCCAAACCTTTTTACTCTCCCAGCAATACCCCGAAGGCTACTGGTGGGCTGAGCTAGAATCCAACGTCAGCATCACCGCCGAAGTCCTGCTCCTCCACAAAATTTGGGGCACCGACCAAACCCGTAACCTCCATAAAATTGAGTCCTATCTGCGGCGAGAGCAGCGCGACCATGGCGGTTGGGAACTGTTCTATGGGGACGGGGGCGAACTGAGCGCCTCGATCGAAGCCTATATGGCCCTGCGCCTGTTGGGGGTTCCCCAGGAAGACCCCGCCCTGGTTAAAGCCCGGACTTTCATCCTCGATCGTGGCGGCATCACCAAAAGCCGCATTTTCACCAAGCTCCACCTCGCCCTCATCGGCTGCTACAGTTGGCGCGGCATCCCCTCCATCCCGCCCTGGGTCATGCTCCTGCCCGACTCCTACCCCATCTATGAAATGTCCAGTTGGGCACGGGGCAGCACCGTCCCGCTCCTCGTCGTCTTCGACAAAAAACCCGTCTTCCCCATCAACCCCCTCATCAGCCTCGACGAACTCTACACTCCCGGCAGCCGCTACAACACCGACCTCCCCAGCGCCAACGACTGGACCGATATTTTCCTCTACCTCGACAGCGCCTTCAAAGTTGCCGAAGACTTCAACCTCGTGCCCTTCCGGGAAGAGGGCATCAAAGCGGCGGAACAGTGGGTCATTGAACGCCAGGAAGTAACCGGCGACTGGGGCGGCATCATTCCCGCCATGCTCAACTCCATGCTCTGTCTGCGCTGCTTAAACTACAGCGTCAACGATCCCATCATTGAACGGGGCTTTAAGGCCCTGGATGGCTTCACGATCGAAGCCGAAGACGACTACCACGTCCAACCCTGCATTTCCCCCGTCTGGGATACAGCCTGGGTGATCCGGGCCTGTGTCGAGTCCGGCATGGAGCCGACGGATCCGGCTCTAGTCAAGGCTGGTCAGTGGCTGATTAGTAAGCAAATCCTCGATTACGGCGACTGGCGGGTGAAAAATGGCCAAGGGGAGCCGGGAGGCTGGGCCTTTGAGTTTGATAACCGCTTTTACCCCGACTTAGACGATACCGCCGTGGTGGTTATGGCCCTCAACCGGGTGCAACTGGGCGATGAGCAAGATCCCCTCCGGGTCCAGGCCATGAAGCGGGCGGTGGACTGGTGCGCCTCCATGCAGTGTGAGCCGGGGGGCTGGGGGGCCTTTGATATCAACAACGATCAAGAGTGGCTCAACTGGCTCCCCTACGGCGATCTCAAGGCCATGATTGACCCCAATACGGAGGATGTAACGGCGCGGGTGCTGGAAATGCTGGGGGAAACGGAGTTAACCATGACCCAGAGCCGCGTCGATCGTGCCCTCGCCTATTTATGCGACACCCAATGCGAAGATGGCAGTTGGTTTGGCCGCTGGGGCGTGAACTATATCTATGGCACCAGTGGGGTGCTGTCGGCCTTGGCCTTGATTGCGCCGCCGGAGTTTCGCCCGATGATGGAGCGGGGCGCGGACTGGTTGGTCAGTTGCCAAAATGCCGATGGGGGCTGGGGCGAGACCTGCTTTAGCTATAACGATCCGGCCTACAAAGGCCAGGGCGACAGCACCGCTTCCCAAACGGCTTGGGCGCTCATTGGTCTCCTCGCAGCGGGTCAGGGTACCAATAAATGGGCTTGGGCGGCGATCGATCGGGGCGTGACCTACTTAACCCGGACCCAACTGCCCGATGGTCGCTGGGATGAGGACTACTTCACCGGCACGGGCTTCCCCTGCCATTTCTACCTGAAGTACCACTACTACCAGCACTATTTCCCCCTCTTGGCCCTAGGCCGCTACGATCGCCTCCGATCGGCCTAAACTCCCCTGTGGCCCGGAAATATTAGCCCGGAAATATCAAAGGGCCGATTACAAATCGGCGATCCCAGAGGCCGATTACAAATCGGCGATCCCAGAGGCCGATTACAAATCGGCGATCCCAGGGGCCGATTACAAATCGGCGATCCTAGGGGCCGATTACAAATCGGCGATCCCAGGGGACTCCCCTCTCTCGCCCTGGGAGAGGGGCTGGGGGTGAGGGCTATTGCGATCTCCCAGCCGATCGCGTTTTTCAGTTTAATTTCTCCCACCCTAGGTAGAAATTTGCTTTCTTTTGCGGAAAACTCCTGTCATTTGAATCCCCGTCACCAGCAGCACCACTAACCCCAGACCCACCGCCAACACATAAAACGGTTGTAGCGTTGGCCCCAAATAGCGGCCCTCATGGAGCATCAGTAAAAACCGCCCTGACTCCTTGGGAAGATTAAACCAAGCCTTGCCCAACCGGAAGGCAATACCGGTGCTAGCGCTCACCAGCAAGGGCAAACAGGCGATCGTGCTGACTAAACCATGGATCCAGCGCAAATCCCGCCGTTGAGGACGATCGGGATCCCGCCGCGCCGCTGCCGCCCAACGCACCTTCAGCAACGTCACCCCCGTCACAATCAGCCCCAGCAGCCCCAACCCCATAAACAACACATAGAAGGGAACCAAAGGAAGACCCAAAAAGCGCCCTTCATGGATGGTCAGCAACACCTGCCCCACCTCAGCGGGAATATCAAACCAAGCACGACCCAAACGAAAGAAAACACCCGTGAGCGCAGTCAGGAGTAGGGGGAGAAAGGCGATCGGGGCAACGGTGCGGTGAAGTTTGCGGGTATTCATGGACTTTATCCTGGAAAGTAGGGTTAGACGGCGGGAATCAAGCTTTTTTCTTGTTTCTTCCTGACGGAGGGATTCTGGAGCAATGGACCTGTTTTGTCCTCAGACCTGCTCAAACCTCGGCCCAGTGGCGCAGTAAATTGGTATGGGTCTTAGACAGAAGGTCAAATTCCTCGGTTTTGCCATATTTTTGGAAGATCGATCGGCGCACCGTATCCAGATCAAACAAAATTGTGCGTTGGTGGGCATGGCGCACCAGACTTTGCACCCAACTCACCGCTGCTAAGCGACAGCCAGAGCGCACCTCTGCAACGCGGTGCAAAAACGTTGAGGGATAGAGCACGAGGGAGCCAGCCGCTAATTTAATCTGTTTTTCCCCCAGATCCGTGTCTAGAATCAGTTCACCACCCTCATAGCGGTCAGGATCGCTGAGAAAGAGGGTAAAGGAGAGATCCGATCGGGTGCGGTCTCCGATCGTCCCCATCAAAGCATTATCGGTGTGCCAGCCGTAGGACATCCCCGCCTCATAGCGATTAATTAAGCAGGGCCGAATCGCCTGGGGTCGCGCTACCGCTTGAAACAGGGGATGAGCCTCGATAGCAGGGTGAATTAAATCACGAACCGCCTGCATCGTCTCTGTTCCTCCCTGAAGCTGGGTATTATGCTTAACAGTTTTGGCAAAGGTGCCCGCCGTCAGTTTGCCATCCTGAAATTCAGCGGTCTGGAGCAGTCGATCGAGATCTGTCAGGGTTGTGGGGTCTAAAACCCCCTCAATATAAACAATCATGGGAAAAAAGAACGAAGAAAAACAGCATGGGGAGGAGATTCATCGAAATCTAGCCAATGATTGAAACACTAAAGGCCAG
>JBMTWK010000401.1:0-3955 GCA_049452395.1 Prochlorothrix sp.
GAAATTGATGATCCTAAGGGTATATGTCGAGATGTAACAAACTTAGGTCGCTGGGGCAATGGAGATGTAGAGGTCGGTTTAGAGACGCTGGAAGAGTTACCCTATGTGATGGCATTGGTGCGTCAGGCTTTTGAAAAGCAAATGGGCAGTGGAGAAGATGTCATGTGAGGGTACTGCGGTTTGTGGGCTTCGACACTCGCTCTCAAGTTGCTGATGGACTTATTATTGCTGGGGAAGAAGCCTAAAACTTAAGGCTTTATGCTAATTGCTGCGAAATTGACCCTAAAAGCGGGGTATTGATGTGCAACCGCTAGCGGACCAGTCTGTTAACCAGTCCACTAGCCCCCTGGTGGCTACAGCACCGATCGGCCCAGCAATGGCTGCAAAACCTCCGGAATTTGAACCGAACCGTCCGGTTGTTGGTAATTCTCCAGAATCGCCGCCATGGTTCGCCCGATCGCCAGCCCCGATCCATTCAGCGTATGGACATACTGGGTTCCCTTTTGCCCCGCCTCCTTAAAGCGGATATTGCTACGGCGGGCCTGGAAGTCCTTACAGTTAGAACAACTGGAAATTTCCCGATATTTGCCCGCCAATGGCATCCAAACCTCTAAATCGTAGGTTTTCGTTGCTGAGAACCCCATATCGCCCGTACAGAGTGCCAAAACCCGGTAGGGTAGCTTCAGGGCTTGCAACACAGACTCTGCCTGTCGGGTCAAGGCTTCCAGGGCTTCCCCAGAGCGATCGGGGTGGACAAACTGATACATCTCTACCTTATTAAACTGGTGCAACCGAATTAAACCCCGCGTATCCCGGCCATAACTCCCCGCTTCTCGCCGAAAACAGGGCGTATAGGCACAATAGGAGAGGGGGAGATCACTGGCGGCTAGAATCTCATCCCGGTGGTAGCTGGTGAGGGGCACTTCCGCTGTGGGCGTGAGCCAGAGATCATCGTTTTTGCACTGGAAACTCTCTTCAGCAAACTTGGGTAGTTGGCCTGAAGCTTGGAGGGAATCACTATTAATCAGAAAAGGGGGTGAAACCTCCAGAAAGCCGGACTGAATGTGGTGATTGAGCATAAATTGAATCAAGGCACGCTCCAGCGCTGCCCCCGCCCCCAAGAGCGTCACAAAGCGGCTCTGGGCAATGCGCACCGATCGCTCAAAGTTCAAAATCCCTAAATCTTCGCCAATTTCCCAATGGGGGCGCAAATTCTCATCGGTGCGGATTAAATCATCGCCCCACCGCCGGACTTCGACGTTTTCTTCCTCACTTTTGCCCGCTGGGGTCGTCTCATCGGGTAAGTTGGGGAAGGTCAGCAATAAACTTTCAATTTGGGCCTTTAGCTCCCGTTCTTGGGGTTCTAGTTCCCCCAACTGCTGCTTTAGTTGATTTCCCTCGTCCCGCAGCCCTAGGACTTCTTCCCCCTTGGGGTCGGCTCCCCCTTTGATTTTTTGGCCCACCAGCTTGCCAATTTCGTTGCTACGCGCTTGGAGCTGCGATCGCTGGGTTTCTAGACTGCGTTGCTGCTGATCCAAGTCGAGCAAGCCTTGGAGATCATATTGGTCCCCCCGCAGGGCCAACTTTTCTTGAATCAGGTCCGGGGTTTCCCGAATTTGCTTGAGGTCCAGCATGGTGGTTGTGTTATCCCTTAACAAAAATCCCGTAAAAAGCTTTTCCCAAAATACCACTGCAACCGAAACCCACGTACAAGATAAAATAGACCAGCCCCGCAGTATCTACGCCTGTGCGCCTGTGCCCCCCTGCATCCCCCAGAGAATGCCACCGGGATAAGACCATCGCGATCACGCCGCCGAGATCACGCCATCGCGATAACGCCGCCAAGATAACGCCACCGAGATCACGCTACCGAGACAACACTACTGCCAGACTGCTGCCAGACTGCCGCCCAGCAACACCGACCCCCTGAACTGTTGTTTCAGTTTTTCGGCCCACCTTGCCGTTAGAATAGCCCTTTGGGTCTTGCGGCGGCTGGTTTGGGGGTTCCGGGCTGGGCCGATCGGCCCGCTTACCCCCCTCGTCGCACCCTCGCTATCCCATCGTTTCCATCCCATCGTTTCCATCCCACCATTTCCATCCCACCATGTCCGACCTCCGTGCCACTCGCCTTGAAAAAGCCCAGCAACTGCGCGACCAGGGGCTAAATCCCTACGCCTACCGCTGGGACAATAGCCACACCGCTGCTCAACTCCAGGCTACCTATGCTGACCTTGCAGCGGGGACTGAGGTAACGGAGATTTCCGTGTCCTTGGCGGGGCGGATTATGGCGCGACGGGTGTTTGGCAAGCTGGCCTTTTTCACGCTCCAGGATGAAACGGGCACGATTCAGTTGTATTTAGACAAAAAGAATCTAACAGCTACTTCGGACGCTGGTGCAGACGCTGACACAGCCTCGGCCTTTAATATCCTTAAAACCCTAACGGATGTGGGGGACTTCCTGGGGGTGAAGGGACACATTAAGCGCACGGACAAGGGAGAGCTGTCGATCGTGGTGCATCACTACGAAATTTTGACAAAAGCGCTCCAGCCCTTACCGGACAAGTGGCATGGACTGACGGACGTAGAAAAGCGCTATCGTCAGCGCTATGTTGATCTCATTGTTAATCCTGAGGTTCGGGAAACCTTTCGCCGTCGTGCCCAGATTACGGCTTCCATTCGCCGCTATTTAGACGATCGGGACTTTATTGAGATCGAAACCCCGGTGCTGCAAGGGGAAGCGGGAGGCGCAGAGGCACGGCCCTTTGTGACCTATCACAACACCCTGGAAATGGATTTATTCCTGCGGATTGCGACGGAATTACATCTTAAGCGGCTGATTGTGGGCGGGTTTGAGAAGGTTTTTGAGCTGGGGCGGGTTTTCCGGAATGAGGGGGTTTCTACGCGCCATAATCCGGAGTTTACCTCGATCGAGATCTACCAAGCCTACGCCGACTACCAGGACATGATGACCCTCACGGAGAACATCATCATTAACGCAGCCGAAACGGTCCTGGGTACCCTCAAAGTTTCCTACCAAGGCACGGAGATTGACCTAACGGCTCCCTGGAAGCGTATTACCATGGCCGATGCAGTGAAGGAAGCAACTGGGGTTGACTTTAGCTTATTTGGGTCAGAAGCTGCCGATTTAGAAGCGGTTAAAGCTGCGGCGACGCAAGCGGGGATTGAAGGGGTAGCTGATTGCCCCAGTGTTGGCCAAATTCTCAATGAAGCCTTTGAGCAAAAAGTCGAGGCAACTCTGATTCAGCCGACCTTTATTATCGACTATCCCGTCGAAATCTCGCCCCTCGCCAAGCCCCACCGCAGCCAGCCCGGACTTGTGGAGCGATTTGAGCTATTTATCGTTGGGCGGGAGACGGCTAACAGTTTTTCGGAGTTAACGGACCCGGTGGATCAGCGGCAGCGGCTGGAGTTGCAGTCCGCGAAGAAAGAGGCGGGGGATCTGGAGGCCCATGGGGTTGATGAGGATTTTCTGATGGCGTTGGAGTATGGAATGCCGCCCACGGGGGGTTTGGGCATTGGCATCGATCGTCTGGTGATGCTCCTTACCGACTCCCCCAGCATCCGCGATGTCATCGCCTTCCCCCTCCTCCGCCCCGAAAAAGCTGCATCCTCTGACTCCCTGGCCGCATCCTCTGACTCCCCAGCCTAAGGACCGTCCTCACCCCCCAAACACCAGCGCAGTACCTCCGATTTCACGCTTCTGGGGGCAGGAGCTTGGGAAATGGGAAGTCAACGGGAGGTTTATCGCGTTTTAAAGCAGTGGGCGATGGTTTCCCACCCCGATGGCTTGGTCTCGGTCTGATCTCTAACCTAGTTGGGCAGCACAACAACCGCCTATGAGCGCCTCCCGTTTTGACTCTGTAACCGCAACGCACTCCCTGCTGACGCAGACTCAGCAGCATTTGCAAGCGCTGTTGCACCGTTATCAAGCCCA
>JBMTWK010000402.1:0-3930 GCA_049452395.1 Prochlorothrix sp.
CAAAACCAGGGCAACCACGGGGGGATTGCCCCTACCAGGTCGGTTAAATCGCTAACGTGGGATGCTCCCGCGATCGGGGAGGGTTTAAGTTGGACAGCCGACTGCAAGTCGGCGATCCCAGAGGGGGGGGGTTTAAGGTGGACAGCCGACTGCAAGGCGGCGATCGGGGTGGTTTTCATGGTTCTGGGGCAGTGGGTACTGTACCATGATGCCCAATATGCCCAAGCTGGATCTGCCCAGCCTTGACTTGCCCAAGGGTGATTTGCCCAGCCTAGCCTTGTCTGCGATCGATCGCTGCTCTGCCCCCCCTCAGTTCCTATGACTTTACGCATTATTGGGAATCGTTCCCTCAAAACGTTGCCGGGAGAGATGACGCGACCGACGGCGGCGCGGGTGCGGGAGGCGCTGTTTAATATTTGGCAGGGGGAGATTGCGGGGTGTCGGTGGTTGGATTTGTGTGCGGGGAGTGGGGCGATGGGGGCGGAGGCGCTGGGCCGGGGGGCGGCGGTGGTGGTGGGGATTGAGCAGTCGGGGAAGGCGTGCGGGGTGATTGAAGAAAATTGGCGCAAGGTGGCGGAACTGGGGCAGGAATTTAAGGTAATCCGGGGGAAGTTGCCGGAAATACTGCCAAAATTGGCGGGGCAGTGCTTCGATCGCATTTATTTTGACCCGCCCTATGCCAGTGACTGCTACGAGCCAACCTTAGCGGCCATTGTCCAGCATCGTTTGCTGAGTCCAGAAGGGGCGATCGCCGTAGAACGAGATAGCCGCCGATCGATCGCGGATACTCCCGGTTTGGTGCTGGAGCGGGTCAAAACCTATGGCAACACGGCGATTTCATTTTATCGGGCTGAAGATGCGGCCCCTCGTACGACTCCTCCCAAGGCACCGCTATAGTAGGAATCATTCGGATTTAGCCTGACCCTCCCTAGGCTTGCCCCCTTGCCATAACCATGACCCCCTTCCACCTCACCGCCCCCTACCAGCCCACTGGCGACCAACCCCAGGCGATCGCCCAAATGGTCCAGCATCTCCACGACGGTGCCCTCTACCAAACCCTCAAAGGCGCAACGGGCACCGGGAAGACGTTTTCGATCTCCAACGTCATCCACCAAATCGGCAAACCCGCCCTCGTCCTTGCCCACAACAAAACCCTCGCCGCCCAACTCTGCAATGAGTTGCGGGAATTTTTTCCCGATAATGCCGTCGAATATTTTATTTCCTACTACGACTATTACCAGCCTGAAGCCTATATTCCCGTTACTGATACCTATATTGCTAAAACTGCCTCTATTAATGAGGAAATCGACATGTTACGCCACTCTGCAACCCGATCGTTGTTTGAGCGGCGGGATGTCATTGTAGTGGCCTCCATTAGCTGCATCTACGGCCTGGGGATGCCCTCCGAGTATCTCAAAGCCTCCATTCCCCTGCGGGTGGGCGAAGAAGTCGATCAGCGGCAATTACTGCGGGATTTAGTCAATATTCAGTATAGTCGCAACGATTTGGAGATTGGGCGGGGTCGTTTTCGGCTCAAGGGCGATGTGCTAGAGATTGGACCCGCTTACGAAGATCGGTTAATTCGGGTGGAGTTCTTTGGCGACGAAGTGGAGGCCATTCGCTATGTTGATCCCGTGACGGGGGCTACGCTGCAAAGTTTGCAGGGGTTGAACATTTACCCCGCCCGCCACTTTGTGACCCCAGAGGACCGTTTGGAAGAAGCCTGCATTGCCATTCGGGAAGAACTGGAGGAACAGCTTGCTTTTTTGAACGATAACGGCAAATTAGTCGAAGCCCAGCGCCTAGAGCAGCGGACCCGCTATGACTTGGAACTGCTGCGGGAGGTGGGGTACTGCAATGGGGTCGAGAACTATTCGCGCTATTTGGCGGGACGGCAAGCGGGGGATCCGCCGGAGTGTTTGGTGGACTATTTCCCAGAGGATTGGTTGCTGGTGATGGATGAGTCCCATGTGACGGTGCCCCAGTTGCGGGGGATGTACAACGGGGACCAAGCCCGGAAGCAGGTGCTGGTGGATCATGGCTTCCGACTGCCCAGCGCTAAGGATAACCGGCCTTTGAAAAGCGATGAATTCTGGCAAAAGGTGAGGCAAGCTATCTTTGTTTCGGCAACGCCGGGGGATTGGGAGCTGGAGGTGTCCGGAAACCGCATTGTGGAGCAAATTATCCGGCCTACGGGGGTGCTGGATCCGGAGGTGATGGTCCGGCCTACGGAGGGCCAGGTGGACGACTTGCTCAGTGAGATTCAGCAGCGGGTCGATCGCCAGGAGCGGGTCTTAGTCACTACCTTAACTAAGCGCATGGCCGAGGATTTAACCGATTACTTTAGCGATCGGGCCGTTAAAGTGCGCTATCTCCACTCGGAGATTAATTCGATCGAACGGATTGAAATTCTGCGGGATTTGCGCCAAGGGGAATTTGATGTTTTGATTGGGGTGAACCTGTTGCGGGAGGGGCTGGACCTGCCGGAGGTGTCCTTGGTGGCGATTATGGATGCGGACAAAGAGGGCTTTTTGCGGGCCGAGCGATCGCTGATCCAGACGATTGGGCGGGCAGCGCGCCATGTGCGGGGGCAGGCGATTCTCTATGCGGATAACCTGACGGGGAGCATGGCCAAGGCGATCGAGGAAACGGCCTACCGCCGCGCCAAGCAAATTGCCTACAATGAAGCCCATGGCCTCACGCCCCAGCCCATCCCCAGCAAGCTCAATAATTCGATTTTGGCCTTTCTGGAGGTGTCCCGCCGCCTTAATGCCCAGGAACTGGAGCAAGCCTACGAGGTTTCGGCGGATTTACCCCTAGAGACCTTGCCGGAGTTGATTCAGCAGCTTGAAAAGCAAATGCAGGAAGCGGCTAAAAATCTGGAGTTTGAGGAAGCCGCTAAGTTACGCGATCGGATAAAAACCCTGCGCCAGCGTCTCACGGGCGGAAAGGTATAGGGACATCGCCCACCTGTGCCCTACCCATGCCAACGGATACCATGACCCTACGGGAAGCCTTACGCCAAGCCTTGACAACCCTCGACCTGGAACCGGGCTGCGATCCGGGGGAGGTTAAGCGGGCCTATTTGGAGTTGGTCCAGGTCTGGCATCCCGATCGCTTTGGCGATAAGCCCCAGCTTCAGCAACGGGCGACGGAGAAGCTGCAACAAATCAATGATGCCTACCACCTGCTGCGGGAGCACTATGCCGCTAACCGCCACCTCACCCAGGACTATACCCAGCCCTACCGATCGGCCTCCCCGTCCCCTCCGGCTGCGGACCCTTCCCCCCCGTCCTCCTGGGAAAATCCCTGGGAAAACCCCTGGAACCGGTCCCGCTATGCTGAGTTTTCTTCCTCTCCCTGGCAGCGCAGCCGCACCTACCAGCGCTGGAGCCGTACCATGGGCGGTTTGGTTTTGGGCTTTTATGTCTTTCTTTGGTTCTTGCCGTCCCTAAATCCGGTTTTAATCTTAGCCAGCCTGTTTATGGGTCTCGGTAGCGTGCTCCTGTGGCCCTATCGTAGAGCTTTGGCGCAGCAGTGGCAGGTTTTGCAGCAACAGATCCAGCAGCAACTTCAGCACCAAGCCCCCCGATCGTCTGGCCCCGATCGATCGGCCCAGGCCAACCCCCAACCCAAACAGGAGCAATACCGTCAACTTCAGGCGCGATTAGTGGCCTTGGCGGGGGGGGATGCGGTGGCGCGGGTGTTGTTTAAGAGTTTGGTCGATCGCTACCCCGGCAAGAGCGCGGAGTGGTACTACCAGCAGGCGATCGAAATCCTGGAATACCAACACATGCACCAATCCCCCCCTCCCTAAGACCCTCCAACCCCCTCACAATCAATCAAGTTCCTGTAGGATGCGTTACTAACGCATCAGAGCCTGACTCTGCGGTGTGTTACAGCGTTGCCCAACACACCCTACCAGTTGCT
>JBMTWK010000403.1:0-3929 GCA_049452395.1 Prochlorothrix sp.
GGTGGGGGGTGCCCACCCTACGGGGATGGCAGGAGAGCTAGACCGTTGCGCCGGTTTCGTCCTTGATGGGGTTGCGGGCTTCGATCAGGCCGATCGCGCGGCTGACACTTTCCGGCAGAATCACCACTAGACTGCCCTCTGGGGCTTGGTCCAGGGCCGCGTTAATGGCGGTGGTTTCATCCAGAATGGTGTCGTAGTCGGCATCGGGCTTGGTGGCCTTGATGCCTTCCTTGATGAAGTGGGCCGCATCGCCGCGAGGCCGTCCCCGCGTGTCGTCGTCTTCTTTGACGATGATGCGATCGAAGATGTCCACGGAGAGCTGACCCAGGGTCATAAAGTCTTCATCGCGGCGATCGCCGGGGCCACCCACGACCCCAATGCGCTGACCGGGCCAGTTGCGCACAAACTTACCCAGGGCCTCATAGCTGGCGGGGTTGTGGGCATAGTCAATCAGGGCGTGGTATTTGCCCAAATTGAACAGGTTCATGCGACCGGGGGTTTGCTGGCTCGAAGCCGTGAAGGTCAGCAGTCCCTGGCGGATATGCTCCACCTCTACGCCTTGGGCAAAGGCCGCAGCACTGGCGGCAAGGGCGTTGGCAATCATAAAGGGTGCCCGTCCGCCAAAGGTCACGGGACAGCGCTCTGCTTCTTGCACACGGGCCAACCAGGTGCCTTTGCGCAGGGTAATGAAGCCATCTTCATAGACGGCAGCCAGACCACCCTGGGCAACGTGGTCCTTGACGATCGCATTGTCTGGATCCAAGGAGAAATAGGCCACCTGGCCCTTCACCCGCTCTGCCATGGCAGCAACCCGCTCATCCTCAGCATTCAGGACTGCATAGCCCTCAGGGCGCACGGCTTCGGCAACGACGGACTTGAGGTGGGCCATCTGCTCCACGGTGTCGATATCGCCGAGGCCGAGGTGATCGGCGGCAACGTTGAGGACGACCCCCACATCGCTGTGGTCAAAGGCGAGACCCGATCGCAAAATGCCGCCCCGTGCCGTTTCCAGTACCGCCACTTCCACGGTGGGATCGTTGAGGATGAGGTTGGCGCTTTGGGGGCCGGTGTTGTCCCCCGCTTCCACGAGGTGATCGCCGATGTAGGTGCCGTCGGTGGTGGTGTAGCCCGTGACTTGGCCCGTTTGCTTGAAGATATGGGCAATGAGGCGGGTGGTGGTGGTTTTACCGTTGGTGCCGGTGATGGAAATGATGGGCACGCGGGAGGGGGAACCGGGGGGATAGAGCAGGTCGATCACCGGGGCGGCGACGTTGCGGGGACTGCCGACGCTGGGGCTAACGTGCATCCGGAAACCGGGGGCGGCGTTGACTTCCACCACGACACCATCGTTCTCCCGCAGGGGCCGGGAAATGTCGTCGGTGACGATATCAATCCCGGCAATATCCAGGCCGATGATTTTGACGATGCGTTGGGCGAGCCAGCGGTTTTCGGGGTGGATTTCGTCGGTGCGATCGATGGCAATGCCCCCGGTACTGAGGTTGGCCGTGGCCCGCAGGTGGCAGACTTCACCTTTGGCGAGGACGGTTTGTAGGGTGTAGCCCTTGCGCTCTAGCAGTTGCCAGGTGGTGCGATCGGCATGGATCTTGGTCAAAACATTGCTGTGGCCATCACCCCGGCGGGGATCCCGGTTGGTTTCTTCGATCAGCTCCTCAATGGTGGACTGACCATCGCCGACAACGTGGGCCGGAACCCGTTCCGCCACGGCCACGACTTTGCCCCCCACCACCAGCACTCGGTGATCCCGTCCGGTGTAGTAGCGCTCGATAATGACCCCCCGCGTTTTGGCGGCTTCCTGGGCGGCATCATAGGCTTCTTCGGCTTCTTGCCAGGTGCGAATATCCAAGGTAATGCCCCGGCCATGGTTGCCGTCGAGGGGCTTAATCACGATCGGGTAGCCCCCCACTTCTTCGATCGCATCTTCCAACTCATCAAAGTAGGAAATCACGGTGCCACGGGGGACGGGGATCCCAAACTCCCGCAGAATATTTTTGGTGCCTTCCTTATCGCAGGCCAGTTCCACCCCCAGAATGCCGGTGCTATCGGTTTGGGTTGCTTGGATCCGGCGTTGATAAACCCCATAGCCAAATTGGATCATGGAACGGACCGGCACGATCGACCAAGGAATTCCTCTGCTCTCCGCTTCCTTCACGATCGACTCGGTGCTGGGTCCGAGGGGCGCTTCCGAAAGGATTTCCGCTAAGTCGGCCAGGTCTTGATCCAGGTCTGCCTTGGGGTAGTGGCCCGTTTCCACCAAGCTTTGGCAGAGACGCACCGCTGCGCGGGCGGCATAGCGCCCCGATCGCTCGTCTTTATACTCAAATACCACCTGATAAATGCCAGGGGTCGCCGTTTCCCGCGTGCGGCCAAAGCCCACTTGCATCCCTGCAAGGCTTTGGAGTTCTAGGGCTATATGCTCGATGATATGGCCCATCATGGTGCCATTGCGGACCCGCTTCAAAAATCCCCCCTTATGGCCCGGAGAGCAGTAGTGATCCTCCAAGCTGGGCAGGGTTTCAACTAAGCCTTCGTAGAACCCTTCAAGGGTGTCAGAGGGGCGATCGGCGAGATCCTCTAGATCCAGACGGACAACGATCAGTTTGTGATAGCGGATGCTCCAGTAATTCGGTCCCCGAAGTGTCTGAATCTTCAGAATCTTCATAGTTTTTCGTCGCCAAGCAGTAAGGGTAAATGAGCTAAGGGGGCGGGGTGGTGCCGCTCCTAAACGATTAGAATTGAATCAAAGGGAGGGAACTGTCCACGGTAAACATTGGTCAGGCCCCCGGAAGCCGCAAGCCCGGTGGGTATCCCCGCGATCGCAGCCTGAGTCAGGCCAGCCCTCGATAAATCGGGGTGAGCAGCACAGCCACCCCCCCGCAGTCTTGATCCTTGCACTAGTCACCGGACAGAAGGACCGGACCGTAATCCTGGACAAAAATTTGGATTTTTCGAGGTGCCTGACTAACCTGCTGTGGTGGGTAGCTTGTCCTGTCGAGACAGCCAATGTTTACCGTTTCAGCAACCGGACTAGGGTGCGGTGAAGCCGCCACGATCGAGACCTGCGCTCAAGACCCGGAGGTGAGACCAGTCTTTACCGTCCCTGTTCCCTAGTGTTTGTCCACAGTAAACACTTTAGGGGGTGAAGGGGTCCGGGTGCGGAAGGAAGTTTAAGGATTACCTGACAATTGTGCCGGATCTTGGTGCAGGATGTTGCAGGCAAGGATTGACCTTGGGCGGTGGTGCTGAACACAGGGGGCAGAAGTTGAGGGGGAGTGCTGAGGTTGGGTAGATCGGTGGGTTATGGGTGCTGGATGTTATGGGTTCTGGATTATTGAGGGGCTAGGTAGACCAAGGCATCGGTTTTACACCTTTAGGGTGAGCTGAAGTAGGTCAGAAACAGTAAACGTAACTGGTAGGGTGGGTGCATCCCACGTTAGAAGATCTGGGTAGGGGTCGTGCCCCCGTGGCTCCCCTCTTCGGCCTAAAACCAGGGCAACCACGGGGGGTTTGCCCCTACCCGGTTGGTTAAATCGCTAAAGTGGGATGCTCCCTGTAGGGTGTGTTAGGCAGAGCCGTAACGCACCGCAGAGTCTGGCTCTGATGCGTTACGCTGTCGCTTTTCCTGAATGCCGTTAGGCTATACGCATCCTACGGCAACTTACTGTGACCTACTTAGAAACAACAACGGGTGCATCCCACTTTAGAAGAATCTTGGTAGGGGTCGTGCCCCCGTGGCTCCCCTCTTCGGCCCCAATCAAAGTTTTTGGGCAGGGCAACCACGGGGGGTTTGCCCCTACCCAGTCGGTTAAATCGCTAAAGTGGGATGCTCCCGTTACGCTTCCCCTTGGAGATTAGAGTTATAGCAATCGACCATTTGATTAGGACTATACTGTAGAGTGAAATGCTAGCAA
>JBMTWK010000404.1:0-3900 GCA_049452395.1 Prochlorothrix sp.
TGGGGGGTTGGGGGGTGCAGGGGAGTGGCCGGGTGGGCCATGGGTGGGGGTCTGCGGGGTTGGGGTTGCTGAGGGCGAAGTTTCGGGGGTGGGGGGGTCTAGGGCTGAGGTCTCCGAGAATGGTGGGGAATCTGGGCGATGGAGGCTGTTAGGGGGAGTGGGGGTGAGCCATGGGGTACTGAGGGGCGTACCGAGGTGGGGTTGGGCTAAATTGCTGCGAACTTGGGAAATTTGGTTTAAGTTCAGCACCCAATCCTGTCGTTGCCACAGTTGGGGAAACTGCCGGTGATAGGCGGAGAAGACCCCCACATCTTCCTGGCCTTGGGGAGCTTCCAAACAGCGCCAGGGAGGGGATGACAGCCGAAAGAGGGCATTGAGCAGATGGCGGTAGGGAAAACTGGGGGGATAGGCTTCGGCGTAAATCCGGCTGCTGTGGGCTTCGGGATCCCATTCGTAGTCGATCGTCGCCGTATACAGGGGGACCAAAAAATGGGGCGGTTCGGACAGGTGCCAAATCTCCTGGACTGCGATGCAGAGATCTAAATGCCAGTGCTGACGACGGCTGGGGTCGATGCTGTAGACCAAATCTCCCCCAGGGGTGAAGAGCACGATCGCCTTGTAACTTGGGGGCAGTGTCAACATGGGATGATGCTATAGATCAAGCTATATAGATAGAAAGCCAGAGACTAAAGGCGAGGACTCAAGGCGAGGACTCAGGGCTGTTGGGGGTTTCCCCTTGTGGGTGTGGGCCTCTTGCCCGTGGGGTACGCGAGACGTTCACAGTATTGGGGTGTAAACCTTAGCCCTAGGTCCGGGTTCCCGTGTGGGTGTCAGCCTTAGGTCTTGGTCTATTGGTCACGGTCAGAAACTCAAAACTCGCTACACAGTTACCATGCCTACTCTCTACCCTCCCCTTGATCCCTACCACCAAGACTACTTATCGGTGTCCGATCTCCACACCCTCTATTTTGAGGAATGCGGGAATCCCCAGGGACAGGCCGTTATCTTTCTTCATGGGGGACCGGGTGGGGGGCTGCAACCCCTCTATCGCCAGTTTTTTGATCCCCAGCGCTGGCGGGTGGTCCTGTTTGATCAGCGAGGCTGTGGCCGCAGTACACCCTATGGGGAGTTGGAGGAGAATACAACCTGGGATTTAGTGGCGGATATTGAGCGGTTGCGGGAGCATTTAGGGATCGATCGTTGGGTGGTCTTTGGGGGCAGTTGGGGCAGTACCCTCGCGCTAGCCTATTCCCAAACCCACCCCGATCGCTGCCGGGGCTTGATTTTGCGGGGCATTTTCATGCTGCGGCCTGCGGAAATCCGCTGGTTTTACCAGGATGGTGCCCATGCCCTGTTCCCCGATGCCTGGGAGGGCTATCTTCAGCCCATTCCGCCGGAGGAGCGGGGGGACTTGGTGGGGGCCTACTACCGGCGGCTGACCAGCCCAGACCCAGCGGTACAGGTGGAAGCTGCGCGGGCATGGTCTCTGTGGGAAGCGAGTACCAGTAAACTCATCCCCGATCCCAACCTTCAACACCACTTTAGCCAAGATGCCTTCGCCTTGGCCTTTGCCCGCATTGAATGTCATTACTTCATGAACAAGGGCTTCTTTGAGCAGCCCGATCAACTGCTGCGCCAAGTGGACCGGATTCGCCATTTACCGGCTGTGATTGTCCAGGGCCGCTATGATGTGGTTTGTCCTGCGGTTTCGGCCTGGGAGTTGCATCGGGCTTGGCCAGAGGCAGAGTTTCATCTGATTGCCGATGCGGGACACTCGGCGACGGAACCCGGTATTCTGTCGGTATTGCTGGCGGCAACCGATCGAGCCACCACATGGCCCTGACCCCACCGCCGCCGGGGGAACATCGCTGGCAGAATGAGGACAGCGGGAGACCGACTTGAAGACTGTTCCCGGTCTACTGACCCGATCACGAGGATCCGATAACGAGGAGTGTGTACCAGCTATGCAGCCACCGATTTCGGTTGGAACCATTTTGCAAAACCGCTATCAAATTCGCCGGATTTTGGGGCAGGGCGGTTTTGGTCGAACCTACTTAGCGGATGATCAGGGGCGATTTAGCGAAGCCTGTGTCATCAAGGAGTACATTCCTCCCCAGGCGGGAGCCTATGCCCTTACCAAGTCAAAGGAGTTGTTCCAGCGCGAGGCTGCGACGCTCTACCAGATTCAGCATCCCCAAATTCCCCAGTTTCGGGCGGTTTTTGAGGAGGAAGAGCGGCTGTTTTTGGTGCAGGACTATGTGGAGGGATCGACCTATAGCGCATTGATGGAGGAGTATCGGTTCCAGCACACCACGTTTTCGATCGAGGCCGTTCAGGCAATGGTGGTGCAGTTATTGCCGGTTTTGACCCAAATTCACAGCCGAGGCATTATTCACCGCGATATTTCTCCCGATAACATCATCCAGCGCCGCAGTGATGGCTTGCCGGTGCTGATTGACTTTGGGGTGGTTAAGGAGGTGGCGACGCGGATCCAGAGCGAGCAGCCCCAGGGGACGACGGTGGGGAAACCGGGCTATGCGCCCAGTGAGCAAATTCAGACGGGGACGGCCTATCCCAGCAGTGATCTCTATTCCCTAGCGGTGACGGCGATCGTGTTGATGACGGGGGAGCAACCGGCGGAGTTGTTTGAGGCGGCAACGGCAACGTGGCGCTGGCGGACCTTTGTGCCGGGGGTGCCCTATGGGTTTGCTGATGTTCTCGATCGAATGCTGAGTTATCGACCGGGCGATCGCTACCAATCCGCCGAGGAGGTTCTCGCTGCCCTAGCTGCCGCCAATGTTCAAACCAATGCCCCAACAGCTGCTCCGGCCCCAGCGGCGACCCCCAGCACCACCACTGCTCCGGCGACGGTTGCTGTATCGGGAGCTATGTCGGGGGCTGGAGCCAGTGGGGCTGAGCCATCTCGCCGCCGCAGTTCGGTGTCTCCGCCGCCGCCACCCCCGTCGCTGTGGGATGATCCCTGGGCGGTGGGGATGATTGGGGTGGGCATTGTGGCTTTGGCGGGGGTTGGATCCTGGGCGGTGATGCGATCGATCTTGGCTAACCAGTCCAATCGCCCCGATCCCAGTCCCACCTCTAGCATTGTCTTGGATACGGGCACTGCTGCCCCTAGCCCGGTGTTTTCAACAAAACCCACCCCTCGCACCAGTACCAGCCCTAGCCCCGTGGTCTATAGCCAAACCCTGGATTTGGTGCCGGGAACCCCAACAACCCTGGAAAAGCGCCTAACAGCCTATGAAACCCAGCGTTATGTCATTTCTGCGGCGGCAGGTCAGGAATTAAGCGCGGTGATTGCGGGGGAAGGGGTGTTGATGACCCTGACGGGTCCGGGGGGTGAGCCGATCGATCGCAAGTCCGATCGGGTTTCGCTCTGGGAGGGGACGTTACCGACGACGGGGAACTATGTGGTTGAACTGAAGACGGTGCAGGGGATTCGGGACAGTGGCTTTAGTTTGGAGCTGTTGTTGAGCGGTCAGGCCCAAGCTGAGCCGGGAGGGGATCCGACCTATGTCGATCGATCGGTGACGTTCCTACCGGGACAAAATCAGACCACCCTGAAGGACGAAGCGGCCCCGGATCAAATTGTGCGCTATCGCATTGCGGTGCGATCGGGCCAGAATCTAGGCATTAGCGTTGTTTCTGGGGATGTCAGTTTCCAAGTGCGGGATCCGGCGGGGAATTCCCTGGGTGAGGGTCTCAAGGGCTGGCAAGAAACCCTCAGGGCGGAGGGGGTCTATCAAATTGAGGTGACGGGTTTGGGCGGTCCTACCGATTTCAATCTGCGGGTTAGTCGCACGGGCACCACGGCAGCAACTCCGACTCCGCCCCCAACGCCTACCGCACCGCAGCCCTGAAGCGATTCCCCACATGAGGCCAACG
>JBMTWK010000405.1:0-3893 GCA_049452395.1 Prochlorothrix sp.
TTGCTAGCATTTCACTCTACAGTATAGTCCTAATCAAATGGTCGATTGCTATACGGAACGTTGAGTTCCACCTGGACCGCATCCAGATCAACTACCGTGGTGCCCCGGCGAATTTGCACCTGCTGCCGCAGACAGTAGCCCGCATTGCCAAACCCCGGCACATGTTCCGTCAAGGCGACCTTAACATGGTGGCCCATGGGGCTGTAGCCCAGCAGGCCGTAGACCGACCCCCGTGGCAATTGGCAAAATTCTGCTTCCCCCAAATTGCTGCGGTTGACTGGATAGCGCTTAAAAACCGTGTCCTGGGTGATGGTGAGGGTTAGCCCCTGGGCATCAAAGGGAATTTCTCGACCGCCTTTAGAAAGGGCAACATGGGACCAAGGCACATAGACCACCGGGGGGAGGGGTCGGTCAGGGGGGACTTTAGGGGAGGCACCCTTGGGATGCTCCGCAGCGGGACTCGCCCCCTGGGGCAAGTCGGGGCAAGAGTCGGGAGTGGGCTGTAGCTGGAAATGGCCCTGCTGGCAGCCATAGCTCAAAATGGTGAAGGTTTGCCCCCTGGGGAGGCGCTGCCGCTGGCTGGCGTGGAGGCTGGCGGAGTCGATCGGATGGGTTTTCAGCCAAGTATCTTGGAGGACCTGGACCTGCACTGGACCGGCCATGAGGACGGGGCGATCGTCCAGGTCGAGCCGGAGGGTTTCCCGCCCCTTACGTAACCGGACTTGGGCGGCTTCCACATAGCCAACTTGTCCCAGCGTCTTCAGTTCCTGGGTTAATTCAATGCAAAGATAACCATTGGCGTAGCCATAGCGATCGAGGGGCAACCGTTGCCCCGCCTTGAGGAGTAGCATTTGACGATCGTTCAAAACCGCCGAATCGAGGGGAAGGGTTTTGAACAAAGTATCCTGCATCACCTCCATTTCAATGCCCTGACCCACACTCAGGGGTTCAGCGCTCACGGTGAGGTGAATCACCCGCTCCCCAACAATGCGCCCCAGAGCATCTTTGCCCTGGAGCCGGAGCCAGCGGGAGCCAGCGGTGTAAAACCCTTCATCAAGACTAGAGTGCCATTGGCCATGCTGGGGATCCAAAATAATTTGGAACGCACAGTGATCCTCCGCCGCCAAGGTCAGATTGTGGATCGTTTCACGATCGTAGTGGCCTTGAAAGGTCACGGGGGTCTTCACTAAAACCTCTTCCGGCCCTTCGTAGGTTAGCGGTACAGTAGAATTCTGGGTTGTGATCATAATGGGTTCCCCTCCCGCAGCACCCGCTGAGCCACTGGGGCATCACCAATCCGGCAAGATTTTCCTTTGAGGATCTTGATATGGCTATCCCGCAGTCTTGGGCTAATCTTTGGCGATCGATCGCCCATCCAGTTGCCTCAGAGTCGAGACGTGATCGATAGACATCACGCTCCGGCAATCGGTACCGCGATCGACCTCGCCTTACTAGTCCTATATGTCTAGGTTTCTCCCTGCTATCGGGAATTCCTGGGAAAAAACTTTATTCGTCTGCTATGTCTCACCCTACCCTTCCCTATGCACAGGAGCGTGAGGTTGCCCTGCGCTGTACCATCGCCGCAGCCCATTTCTGCGAAACCGTCCGCCAGTCGCAAGCCTCCAATGCTTTTAGCAAACCCGACCATAGCCCCGTCACGATCGCCGACTACGGTGCCCAAGCCCTGATTTGCCGCACCCTCCAAGCAGCCTTTCCCGCCGATCCCGTCATGGGGGAAGAAGATGCCCAACTCCTAGCCAGCCCCCCCATGGCCGACTGTCTCCAACGGGTCACCCGCTATCTCCAGCCCTATGTGCAGCCCTATGTGCAGCCGCCACTCACCCCAGGCCAGGATATTGCAGGCAGCCCGACCCCAATCGACTCAGGAGCCGCCCCATCCGTCCCCACGCTGGCCAATCTCAATTGGCAGGTTAACCTTGCCGAACTGTTAGAGGTCAAAACCGAGCCTAGCCCAGACAGCCAACCCGGTCACCCACAGCGGGCAACCGCCCTAGACCCCCAGCAGGTCTTAGCGTGGATTAGCCATGGTCGCAGTGGCCTAGGCGATCGCTTTTGGACTCTGGATCCCATTGATGGCACCAAGGGCTATGTGCGTGGCGATCAGTATGCAGTAGCACTGGCCTTAATTGAAGGGGGACAGCTTCAGGTGGCGGCGATCGTGGCTCCCGCCTTACCGGTGAACCTCCCTGGGAGCGAGGGCGATCGGGGCGTTGCCTTTGTGGCCGTGCGGGGCCAAGGTGCCCAGGCCATCGCCTTAAAATCCGGGCAAAGCTGGACCCTCCGGGTCAACCCCCCAGAGCAACAGGCCAACTTTCGCCTCATTGAAAGCGTAGAGCGGGATCATGGCACCCCCGCATGGCAGCAGGCCGTAGCAGCGGCGATCGGCCTCCAGGTGCCCTCCCTCCAAATGGACAGTTTGGCCAAATATGGGGCGATCGCACGGGGAGAAGCCGATCTCTACCTGCGCTTGCCCTCCGGCAACTCTACCCTGCGCTGGGAAAATATTTGGGACCACGGGGCAGGGGTCTTAGTGCTGGAAGAAGCCGGGGGCCGCGTCACCGATCAAACGGGCAAACCCCTCGACTTTTCCCAGGGAACCAAGCTGCTCAACAATAAGGGCATCGTGGCCAGTAATGGCACCCTGCATGAGGCCGCGATCGCCGCCATTCGTGCCCAAGGCATTGAGTAAATGGCCCACCTTACACCCCCCGCAGTCCATGCCTGACCGCCCCGGTGCACCCCTGTGGCGCTTAATTCCCCCGATCGCGGCCTCCGGTTCAGTCCACATGGCGATCGATCGCTGGCTCCTCAGCCAACATCGCCCCAGCCCACCGCACCCTACCCCCCAGCCTTCCCCACCCCCAACGCTCCGGTTCTACACCTGGGATCCCCCCGCCATCTCCCTCGGCTACCATCAACAGCATTGGCCCCCAGCCTGGAGCAGCCTCACCTGGCAAGGCCAACCCCTCGATCTCGTCCGTCGCCCCAGTGGGGGTCGCGCCGTTCTGCACCAAGGCGACTTAACCTACGCCCTAGTCCTGAACAGCGCCACCCTAGGACTCAGCGGAGGCCGATCGGCCATTTATAGCCAACTTTGCCAATTTTTGCTCCAAGGTTGGTCTGAATTGGGCATTGGCCTCCGCTACGGTGCGCCCAACCGCAACTATGGCCGCACAGCCAACTGTTTTGGCACCGCAACCCCCGCCGACCTCGTACTAGAAGACGGCACCAAATGGATTGGCAGTGCCCAACTGTGGCAAGGCGAAACCGTCCTGCAACATGGCTCCATGCCCCTCGCCCTAAGGGGTGACCTCTTCGAGCAGGTGTTTGGGGTGCCCTGGGGCCACAGTGCGGCCCGCGATCGTGCCCAAGCCGTGGCGATCGATCGGGCGATCCAGAGCTGCACCGCCGCCGCCATGCAGACCTTCGGGGGAACCTGGATCGTGCAACCCCTCACCGAGGCAGAATGGGCCGCCATCAAAACCAGCCCCTGGTGGCAACCCGATCGGCCTGAGTCCCCCCAAGATCTACGCTAAAGACTCCCCACACGGTGCAACTTCATAAAATTGGTACTCTGGGGTCTGTAGGCAGGCGTTCCCCCCAGAATCAGAACCTGGTCCCCCTTCTGGGCAATATTTCGCATCAAAAGGCACTTCTCAACCTGCTCGATCTCCTCCTCAAAACTAGTGAGCGTCAAGTCCAGCAGCACAGGCTTAACCCCCCAAATGAGATTTAAGCGGTGATAAACCTTGATATTGGGGGTTAAAGCAATCACCGGAGCCTTAGGCCGCTCTCCCGCCGCAATCATCGCCGTATACCCCGTTGTCGTAAAGGCAACAATACACTTGAGGTCTAGGATGTGATCGATCGTA
>JBMTWK010000406.1:0-3865 GCA_049452395.1 Prochlorothrix sp.
TGGCCCCCAACTCTACATCGCCTGTGCTTAACACACTCCTAACCGACTTTCGCATCATCTTCGATCGGGATCCCGCTGCCCGAAACCCTCTGGAAGTGCTGGTGTGCTACCCCGGTCTCCATGCCCTCTGGTCCCACCGTTTTGCCCACGGGCTGCACCGCCTCAAGCTCCCCGTGATCCCTCGCCTCATTTCCCACATTGCCCGTCTTCTCACCGGCATTGAAATCCACCCCGGTGCCCAGATTGGCAAAGGGGTTTTTATTGACCACGGCATGGGCGTGGTGATTGGTGAAACTGCCATTGTGGGTGACTATGCCCTGATTTACCAGGGGGTGACCCTGGGGGGAACGGGGAAAGAGAGCGGCAAGCGCCACCCGACCCTGGGTGAGAACGTTGTCGTGGGAGCAGGGGCGAAAGTCCTGGGCAATTTAACCATTGGCGACGATGTTCGCATTGGGGCCGGTTCTGTGGTTCTGCGGGATGTGCCTGCCAACTGCACAGTGGTGGGAATTCCCGGTCGTGTGGTTTACCGATCGGGCGTAAAGGTCGATCCCCTGGAGCATGGCAACCTGCCCGACTCTGAGGCGAAGGTGATCCGGACTTTACTCGATCGCATTGAAGCCTTAGAGGAACAGGTGCAGACCCTGAATCTGCAATCTCAGTTGCAATCCAAGACCCCAGCCCCAGCCAACCCGCAATTTAATGCAGCAGCCAACGCGCCCGTCGGAATCCGGGCGGCAGCGGTGACCGTTGCCGTGGGTGGAGCGGCTCAGACCAGTCTGGTGGAGGAGTCTCTCCAGTGGGATCCCAGCGAAACCCAGGCTGTCGGCTCGGTTCCTCCGGCTTTGGCCCACTATGAGCGCTGTTTGGTGGAAGACCGGGCGATCGAAGAATTTTTAGATGGAGCTGGTATTTAGCCGCCCAGCCGGGACTGATCCCATCCGCCCCATCACCAGGATGTGCCTCACCTGTTCGAGATCTCCATGGGTTAGGACTCATTGCCTGTGAATTTTTCATTTCTTCGCCAGCCAGTCCAGCGTTTTAACCAAATCCTAGGGGAGTCTGCCCTGGGGGCTAAACTGCTGGCTTTTTTTATGGTCCCGCACCGGGGGATCATGGTTTGGATTGGGGTGGGCGCAAGTGTTACGGCGCTGGCGAGCCTGTCCCAGGGGCGCATTGTGGAGAGTTTGGATGCGCGGGTGCAGAGCCTGTTCTTCCAACTGCGGGGACCGGTGGCCGCGCCGCCGGAGGTGGTGATCCTAGCGATCGATGATGCCTCCATGGGACAAGGCGAATTTTACAGCGCTGACCCGGAGTACTACAGCGCCATGGCTCCGATTCAAGCTTGGCCCTGGCAACGGGCTGCCTATGGCATCGCGATCGATCGCCTGTTTCAAGGGGGCGCACGGGCCGTTGCCCTGGATATTTTCTTCTCCCAACCCAGTAGCTACGGGCCAGAGGATGATGCCCAGTTGATCGCCGCCCTAGAGCGCCATCCCGATCGTGTGGTCCTAGCGGCCCAATACATCCAGGAAGAACAGTCCCAGGGCTTTACCAATCAACTGCGGGTTCCCTTCGATGAACTGCGGCAAACCGGGATCCACCTGGGAGCCATTAACTTTACCTATGCGCCCACCGGCCAAATCCTAGAACCGGGGGATCTCTTCCTGGACCTGCTGTTTAACCCTGCCCTGAACCCCTACCCCTCCACCCTCGAACAACTGCCTACCTTTGCCGCCGCCGCCCTCCAGGCCGCCCAAATTCCCCCCACTGAACCCCAACCGGGGGCCAAGCTCTTTTTCTATGGCCCAGATCAGACCTTTGAGCATATTCCCTTTTGGAAAATCCTGGATCCTGAAGCTTGGGTGTCGGAATTGGACCAAGGTCGGGTTTTTGAAAACAAGATTGTGCTCATTGGGGGCACAGCGCCCCGCCTTCAGGATTTCCATCCCACTCCCTTTGGCGAAAGTTTTCGCTATCCTTACCCGATCGCAGGGGTTGAAATTCAGGCCAACGCGATCGCCACTGCCGCCCAAGACCGCTTTCTCTATCCCCTCATTGCCAACCGAGGGCTAGAAGCCTTGGCCATCTTGGCCCTCGTGACAGCCCTCAGTAGCGGCCTTGCGGCCTTGCCCCATGTGCGGGGGCGGCTGCTGCTGACCCTGGGCAACGGTGTGCTGTGGGTGGTGTTGGGCTATGGTCTCCAAACCGTTGGCCATTGCTTGATCCCGGTTGCGGTTCCCTTACTGGGGCTGCTGACCCTGGGCAGCGGGGGGGCTGTTTTGGCGATCGTGCGGGACTACTACCGGCATAACCGCCTGGAAACGGCCATCCGCGAAAACGAAAATCTGCCCTCCGTGGAGGAGCTGCTGAACTTTGTCAAGCCCACCGCCGCCGAACTGCAAGCCCAAACCAACCTGTTGTCTGGCAGAGTCCTGGGGCAGCGCTATGAAGTGGTGCAGGTTTTGGGCATGGGCGGGTTCAGCGAAACCTTTACCGCCAAGGATCTCCAGCGGCCCGGTGCGCCCATCTGTGTGGTCAAGCAGCTCAAAACCCATAACCAAGATCCCCAGGTTGTCCATCTGGTGCGGCGTTCCTTTGGCATTGAGGCCGAAATGTTGGAGCGTTTGGGCAGCCACAGCCAAATTCCCCGCTTGCTGGCCTATTTTGAAGAAGACGATGAATTTTTTCTCATTCAGGAGTATATCGAAGGGATTTCGCTGCTGAGTGAGTTTGTGACCCAGCGCTACTTTACCCCCGGCTCCGTTGTGGCACTGCTGGCGGATCTGCTGCCCGTGCTCTCCTTTGTCCATCACCAAAAGGTGATCCACCGCGACATTAAGCCCAGCAACATTATCCGCAGTGCCCACAATGGTCGGCTCTACCTCATTGACTTTGGCATTGCTAAGGCGATGACGGTGCAGTTGCTAGCGGCCCAGCAGGATAACCCAATTACGGTGGGCTTGGGCACCCAGGGCTATATGCCACGGGAACAAGCGGCGGGCCACCCCGTCTTTAGTAGTGACCTCTATGCCGTGGGTGTGATGGCGATCCAGGCATTAACCGGTCTAAACCCGCAACAGTTAGGCCGCGATCGCACAGGGGAACTCGATTGGCGGGATCCAAGCCTAGGGCTAAGTCCAGAACTAGAGCAGTGGATCACCGCCATGGTTCAGCAGGACTACAATAAGCGCTATGCTTCTGCCCAGGTTGCCTTGACCGCCTTGGCTGAGGTGCCAGAGTTCCAAACGGTTGCAGAAGAGGTGCGATCGGCAGTGGCCCGCGAAGGCTTGGTGGAGTATTCCATGGCCAACCTCCTCACCCCCAATGAGGTCGTTTCCTGGGATCCCGATAAAACGGTCCAGGAGGATGAGACGTTTCAAACCCAACCCTGGCCCCAGGACTGGCAAACTACATCCCCGGAGGCTGCCGATATCCCCACCAACTTGGATACCCCTGGGGCGGATCCTCTCCAAACCCGGCCTTGGCCCCAGGATTGGCAGGGTGCAACCCCAGAAAGCCTGAACCACAATACCGCTGGCGAGATCCAGACCCAACCGTGGCCCCAGGATTGGCAGGGTGCTGCGGCTCCAACTCCATCGGTTCAGGCTGGATCAGCGGCAATGGCAGGGAGTGAGGGAACGATCTCCGCCCCGCCGCAGGCGAATCCCGTGCAGACTAACCCCAGACAGGCTAACCCCAGACAGGCGAATCCCGTGCAGGCCGATCCGGTACAGACTCAGCCCCTCGATCAGACTCAACCGTGGTCCTGGGAAGACACTGAGGGGCCATGAGACCTCTCCTATTTGCACTATAGCAATCGACCATTTGATTAGGACTATACTGTAGAGTGAAATGCTAGCAA
>JBMTWK010000407.1:0-3859 GCA_049452395.1 Prochlorothrix sp.
GCTGGGCGCGAGAGCCAACGGGAGCCGGACCCTATCTGTGCCTGAGCCTGAGGTTTACCCTCAGCCTGCGGGTATAGCCCAGCCTGAAGAGATCTCCCAGCCTGAAGAGATAGCCCAGCCTGAAGGCATATTCCGGCCTGCGGAGATATCCCAGCCCTAGGGTACACCCCCCACCGGAGCACACACCCTAGGGTTTTGGCTGGATCCCAATGGTTCTCCGCCCCCACCTCTCACCGAGGCAAAAAAACAACGTCGAGCACAACCTAACTTTGAGATGATCCCAGGGGCACAAGTTCACCTCTCAGTAATTTCAGGGATAAAGGAGAGCATCCGCACAAACCGTCCGCCCTGGGGAGAGGCAAGGACGATCGCGGCCATTCCGCCCAACTGTGCCCTTCTCGCCCCCTGGCCGCTTGGATCACCCCCCGCCAGCCCCAAGCGCTGCGTTGCCCGGTCTGAGTAATAACCCGGAGACGATCGGCTGCCATTGGGCCACGCAATCGGCCAGCCTCAGCCGAATCCCGGTCAAGGGCGATCGTCGGAGAGACCGCACACCCGAACCTTCACTCAGGTAGGCCGGTGATTTTTCCAGATCTCTTCCACCTTAACCTGATCTCTTCCTTAAGCTTAGTCTTTCATAGTCTTTCAATTGTGAAAAATTTTCCGGTTTGTCATGGTCACCTCTTACCCTGCCCCGCTTCGGTCCGCCATTGATTCCCCCAAAGCCGCCCAGCTCATCACCCTGCTCACGGACTTTGGCCTCCAGGACACCTATGTGGGCGTAATGAAGGGGGTGATGCTGGCGATCGACCCCAGACTCACCTTTGTGGACCTGACCCATGGGGTACCGCCCCAACAGGTCACCTCAGGCAGCTTCCACCTCGCAGAGGTCCACGGCCATTTTCCCATCGGCACCGTCCACCTCGCCGTTATTGATCCAGGGGTGGGCACACGGCGGCGGGCGATCGCCGTCGCCACGGAGCGCGGCTGGTTAGTCGGGCCAGATAACGGCCTCTTTAGCGGGGTTTTGGCCCAGTGGCCCCCGCGCCTCGCCATAGAACTCACCAACCCCCACTATTGGCACACCCCCCACCCCAGCCAAACCTTCCACGGTCGCGACATCTTTGCCCCCGCCGCCGCCCACCTCGCCCGTGGGGTTCCCCTCATGGCCCTCGGCCACCCCATTGACCCCAAAAGCCTGATCACCTTGCCCCACTACAGCCCCCAAGCCTTTGAACCCGTAGCCGTCCCCGAAGACTTCACCCTCGCCACCGCGCTGGCCACCGCAGAAGACGCAGCCTTTCCCCCCCTCTGGGTCCGCCACGGCATCATTCAGCACATCGATCGCTTCGGCAATCTCATCACCTCCATCCCCGCCTCGACCCTGCCCAATCGGCCCTGGGTGGTGCAACTGGAGCATTTACAAGTTCCTGCGGCCCTCACCTACGGCGCAGGGGCACCGGGTCAACTCCTGGCGCTGGTGGGCAGTCAGGGCTGGGTGGAAGTGGCGATTCAGGGGGGCAGTGCCCAGCAGATTTTGGGGGCCAAGGTGGGCCAAAGGGTACAGGTGCGGGAGCCGATCGGGTAACGACTGGCTTACTGGGGACGACCCCAAAAATCGCGCCACCAAGTGCTGGGTTCCTGCTTATTGCCGTCGTACTCCGTGGGGCGACCCGTGGGGCCAGCGGTGACCAAACTGCCGACATAATCGGCATCGGCATAGACCCGCTCAATTTGGCGCTGGATGTCCCGCAGATCCGCCTCGGAGACCACCCCGTTACTGGTGGCTTTATAAAACTGCACCGTCACACGAATGGGAAACCGATCGTCCCGCTCGATCGCCAAACCATCAATCTCCGTAAACGGCCCCTCCACCTCACCGTGGCCAATCACCGCCGCCTCCACATCGCTCTCTTCTTCAAAGGAGTCAAAGCTAGCCCCCGACATCACTCCCGCCGCCGGAGCAGGCAGGGGCACTGGGCCTCCCCGCACCGATCGCTCCCGCTGCTTCAGGGGCACCTGAATCACCATCACCAGGTTTAAGCCCGCTTCTTCCGCCGCTGCGCTTAAATCCTCCGGCAAGGGACTGCGCCGGTTTTCCGTCTGCTGCGTCAAGAAATCCGTAGCCCGTTGCGCCGTGAGGCTGGCCCGTTCCCCATTTTTGTTAAAAAAGAGCCGTTGCCCCCAGGTAAAGCCCGCCTCAAAGGTATCGCGGCTATTATCAATAATCGTGGCGCTCGTGCCCTCACGGGTCGCCAAAATCGTTAAAACCGCAGGATTACCGCCATAGGACTGGTAATTAAACAGAACCGGGTTAAATTCCGCCGTTCCCCCGCTGGGAATCGGTAAAAAACAAGCCTGGGCACTGACTAAAACATGGGTATCCCGATCGGCCAGCAGCGAGTTACGATTGCCCGCCCAGGAACTTGGTTCATGCAAATATTGCCGCAGGTTGCCTAAAACCTTGCGAAGACTCACTTTTTCTAAGTCTTTCCCCTTCTCATTACCCACCAGCAAGGAAAAGGCATCTAAGTCCACATCCGCCGATCGGTCCTCAAAATTGGGGAACCGAATCACCGGCATCAGATGCAGGTCATAGTTCTCCGTCGCGGGATCGTAGGTCTGGACCTGAATGCTCATATCGCTAATATTTGGCCCCACCGCTGAATCCTTGTAGCGGCCCGTATCTTCCCAAGTCAAATTCAAAATCGATAACCCGAAGCGTTGGGCCAAGTTCAGCGCGGTGTTGTCCTGAACCATGGCCTTGGTGCGATCGATGACTTGGCGATAGGCAGCGGCATCTTCTGGGCGCATTGAGACAAACTTCACAGCAGATTGGGACGGCAGGTCTGAATTGGCTGGATCAGCATCGGGCTGGAGGGCATCGGAACCGGGCAAAAGGTCAGATTCCAGGGGAATACCGAGGCTTTGGGCCAGGGTCGCGGCATCGGGGGGTGGGGTTTGGCTCGTCCGTTCGCGTCCCAGGGTTGTGGAAACGTAGGTGATAATTCCCACCTGGGTCAAAAGTGCCAAGCTCAGCAGAAACCGTTTCATCACCATGATTACTCCTCAAGACACGGGGGGGGTACAAGACACGGGGGGGTAAAGGGGGCTGGGGAGCCACGATCGCATCCAATTTCACCCGCATGACGTGATCCTAAAGGGAGCCTCTCAACGAGAGTTCTATCCGAAGGACCGCCGTTATTCTAACAACCCTCCTTGACGGATCAGCAGCGGTTACGGTTTCCGTAACGGATTCTTGACGGATTCCCTCAAATTTCTCCAGATTTTCTTAGTCTTGAATTAGGGTTAGGCTTACACTCACGCTGTCAGGACCATAGGCGGTAGGGATGGGACCAAAGGTAGGGGCAGCATTGCGGACAGCGGCGATCGCGGCGGCATCGGCTTGGGCATTCCCCGAAGGTTGGGCAAGGCTCAGATCCCGTAGCTCCCCCGATCGGCCAATGCGAAACAAAACCACCACCTGGGACACCTGCTGGCCGCTTTGCCACTGGAGATCGACTTGGCGTTTCACGTTCTGGAGGTAGGGGGTAATGTCGAACTGGGGCGGAGTTTGGGCGCTCTTGGGGACAGGACCGGAGGCTTTGGGGGCGGCGATCGCGGCTGAGGGGGTCGTCGCAGCACCAGCCGAGCCAGCGGATCCCGTCGATCCAGACGATCCCGCCGAGCCAGACGATCCGGAGGATCCAGACGATCCCGCCGAGCCAGCCGATCCCATAGATCCAGACGATCCCGTCGATCGCGAAGAGCCAGCCGAGCCAGCGGATCCCGCAGTTTTAGCAGATCCCACCGAGCCAGACGACTGGACCCGACCCGACCCAGCCCGACTAGACCCGGA
>JBMTWK010000408.1:0-3842 GCA_049452395.1 Prochlorothrix sp.
AGGCAGGGACTTAGGCAAGGTAGCCGCCCAGAAGGCCCAACAGATCTCTCCCCAATCATCAGCATCACCGGACTGCGATCCCCGACCGCGATCCAGTCCCAGCCCTCCAGCCCCAGTCACCCCAGCCTGACACGCCAGACCGAACTGCGCTGCCCTCAACACACGACAGCATTCGGGGGCGATCGGGGCATTCTGGGTTTACTCGTAGGGCTTACTCGCATCAGGGCACTACAGAATCATCCCCGTATCGGCTTAAATCCAGTCCCGACGACCCCAACAGACTCCCAGACCCTGGGGCAGTTTGGGATCCCCCCGATCGCGGTCTTTTGGCCTGAGGGGTGACCCCCAGCGGGGGCGATCGGCCCCTGGGGCCTCGGCGATCTCCCCGGATTGGCGACCCTGTTCTCTGCATAGAGCAACAGCTACAACCCAAGCAGGGGTTCAACCTCTGTCGCCCCGTGTCTCAGGACAAGCCGGGATTTTCCCCAACCGTCCCAATATCGTCTCAACAACAGTGGTGTGGTTACAAGCAGCAGGAGCACTCTATCCCAACAGGCCGACAATAGCATTCCCGCCCTCAGCCAAGTGCTGCAACACCTGCGGGAGGAGACGGATGCGGCTGCGTTACTAGATACCTGCCTGGGCTATATTCAGCAGCAGGTTGACTATCGGCTGGTGTGGATGCTGCGCTACGATCGGGCGGGGCACTGCCTCCAGGGCCAAGGGGGAAGCGGCCCCAACCAGAGCCAACCGGATTTTTTGCGAGAGCGGGTGCTGCTGAAGTCGGGGGATTTGCTAGAGCAATTGATGATCCAGCCCCGATCGCTGATTATTCCCAACCTGTGCGAAGAACCCAAGGCAGGGCGACTGTCGGCCATTGCTAGCACCGTTGGGGTCCAAGGGGCACTCCTGTTTCCCATTCACCACAAACAGGTCTGTTATGGGCTAATTGTCTTGGGATCCGAGCGCTGGGGGATTTTGGTGCGGCCTGAGGAGAAGGCGCTACTGTCGATCGTGCTGGGGCAATTGGCCGCGAGCCTCCATGAATTGGATCGTCAGGAGCAGCGAAGCCAGCAAAAACAGCCCGATAAGGTTCTGCTGGACCTCATCCAAGACTTACCCCTGCGCCAGTCCCAGGCCGATCGGACCCAATTGGTGCTCAATACTGCCCAATCCTTCCTCAGTCCGACGATGATGGGCCTCTATGGCTATGAAGCCGATGGGCGCTATTTTTATCCCCAGTCCTTTAGCGAAACGGGCAGCTTGCCCCGCCGCCGATCGCCGGGACGAGGTAACCCCAACAACGGCCCCAACAGCGGCCCCAACAGCGGCCCCAACAGCGGCGGCTCCAGCCCAGGGAATGCCAGCGATTGCCTCACTGTCCAAAGCAGCCCTAAGCTTTACCAAGCCCTGTCGAGCAATATCCCCATTACGATCGGCACTACCCAAAGTTCCCTGCCCGCAGAGTCAACACGGCTGGTTTTGACCTATTTCCAGGGCCGATCGCTGTTGCTGACCCCGTTGATTAATAACGGCCATCTTTTGGGGTTCCTCGCGGCAATTCACAGCGAAGCCCGCCTCTGGAGCGAGGAAGACAAGCAATTTCTCCAGGGAGCGGCCCAACTCTTGGCCCTAACCTATCCCCTAGAGCAAGTGGATGTGGCGATAGATCGCCAACAGCAGCGCCAAACCTTGCTGGGGGAAGTGGGGCGGGCCGTGCGGAGCGATCAGGACTGGCAACGGTTGCTTAAAAGTGCTGCGCCGATGGTTTTGGACTATTTCAAGGTCGAGCGCTTGATCTTAATGGTCTATGCGCCGGATGAGGCCAATTTTGCCGTTGCTTTTCAGTTCCAGGCCGAAAAACGGAAGGAGTTAACCCTTTACTGGCCCGATCTCAGTGCGGTGGATCTGCGCCTGTTGGAAGACGATATCCAGGGGGTGGCGATCGAAAGCATGACCCATGATCTGCGCTTGGTGGCATGGCGCAACCTCTTGCAGGAAAGCGGCATTGAGTCCCTCATGGTCTGTCGCACTACGGTGGATTTGCCCCTGGAAGGGGTGCTGCTGGTGACCCATGAAGGCCCCCGCACTTGGTCCACCAGCGATCGCCATTTTCTTCAGTCGATCGCCCAACACCTGGGCCAAGCCCTGCACCAATGGGTGCTGCAACAGGATCTGGAACAACAACAGCGCCTTTACCAAACCCTGCAATGGGGCTTTAGCAGCATTCAACAGGCCACGGATCTCGAAGCCTTGGAACAAACCGTCACCCACCTCATCGGCCAGACCCTCCAAGCCCCACTGACCACCTTAATTACCTGGAAACCCCGTCGCCCCCTTGGTCGCTTTGCCGTCACCGCCTGCACCAATCCCGCCTTTGCCCTAGCGGAGGGCTTCCAAGTCCCCGTTAATGATGCCTTGATCCAGCAAGCCCTCGGCTATGACGGGGTTTTGGTGCTGTCGATCGATCAACTCGCCGCTGATACTCGCCAGTGGTTGACCCCGGAGCCGATCGATCGTGTCCTTGCCGTTGCCCTGCGCACCCGCCCGGAGGAAGATCCCCTCGGCATTTTGCTGGTGGCCGATAGTTTGGGGTTGTTTTGGTCTGAGGGCTTACTCAGCGTTGTTGGGGCATTGGTCAACCAATTGGCCTGGTTCCGGCGGGATTTAATGCTTTTGCAGCGGCTTCAGAATAATCAGAACCGAATGCGCCAGCTCAACTGGTATAAGCATTTTCGGTTTGTGGAGCTGCGTCGCCACTTGGAGCAAAGCCAAAGCGCCCTCAACCAAGCCCTCCAGGCCAGCCAAAAATCCAGCCCACAATCCCCCCAAACCGCCCTCGCCGGTCCTGTCCTCCAGCGCTTCCAGCAGGCCAACCACAGCCTCAGCCAATCCCTGACCGATGTCCTGCAAATCATCCGCCATGAGCAGTGGCAGTTGCAGTTTTATCAACGCACCATGCCCCTCGCCAGTTTCCTCAAGCGTGCCCTAGAGCGCATTGATCCCCTGGTTAAACAGCGGCGGCTCTGGGTGCAGATCCATGCCGATGACAATGCCTTGGAACTGGCGGGGGATGTGGTCAAGCTGGAAAGTGTGCTGTACCAGGTGCTGGTGTTTGCCTGCCAGCGATCGCCGGAGCAGGACCGCATTGATATTTGGTGCCGTCTCTTGGACGAAACCACCCTCGACATTTCCCTCACCGATGGCGGGCATTTGGAATCGAGCCTCTTGGCGGAACTGCAACAGGGCCGCCACAGCGATGCCCTCGCCCCCTCCACCCTCGATCAACCCCCTGGTTTGCTCTTGGCCGTTTGCCAAAGTTTGCTCAGCGATATGGGGGGCAGTTTGGAGTTCTATGTTCTGGAAGATGGTCGCGCCATGAGCCGCTTGGTGCTGCCCTTTGTTAGCCAGCGCCACTAGCCCTGGGCCAGCCCACCCCGCCAAGATCGATTTCAAAGCCAGAAAACCCGGATATACGTGCTTTCCCCAGCATCATTTCTCAGGCACAGTAGGGCATAATTTGGGAAGCGATCCCACGATCGCTCAACGCGACGATCGGCCCGCTGTTGGCTTGCCTTGGGCAGTTACCCCACCCTAGATTTTTGATCCCATTTGATCCCAGAGGATTCCCACCCCCACAGAACTATGACCCAAACCCCTGACGCTCCCCAAAAGATCTGGATCTACGACACCACCCTGCGCGACGGTGCCCAGCGCGAAGGGATTTCCCTATCTTTGGAAGATAAAATTCGGATTGCCCGCCAGTTGGATGCGTTGGGGATTCCCTTTATTGAAGGGGGCTGGCCCGGAGCCAACCCTAAGGATGTGCAGTTTTTCTGGCA
>JBMTWK010000409.1:0-3839 GCA_049452395.1 Prochlorothrix sp.
AGGGGGAGGAACCACTTTGACGGGGACGGTGAAGGTCCGGACCAGAACCACAGCCGCGATCGCCGTCAAAACCACCAGCAAACCCAAATTTAAAGCCTTTGAAGACTCCATAGATCCCTTCACGGTTCCAAGACTAACTGTTGTATGACCCAGCGCCGAAACGCCCGCATCGCTACGGTGCGCCCCTGAGACTTACTTTGGGCTAAATAGCTAGGAATTGCCTCAAGGAGGGCTAAATTCGGGAACTGGCGGCTTTGGGGAGAGAACTGGTAGCCGTCCCCTTGCAAGACATAAATTTCTAACTGCTGCCCATCATAGCGCCAAAGTTCAGGCACCCTAAGCTTGGCATAATTTTGCAACCGGGTCCGCGCTGTAATGTCAATTTCGATCGCCAAATCTGGGGGCGGATCCACCGCCAAATCGAGGCGGACTTTGCCGCGAATAGCCGCTTCATGGTCAATGTAAAAGCATTCATCGGGTTCCACTGCCTGATCCATCCCTGGGTGCTTAAAGGTAGTGGACCCTAAATTCCGAAATTCCCGCCCCTGTTCCTCCAGCAGAATTTTGACAAAATCCCCAATAATTGCTTTGTTATCCTCATGTTCCGGCAAAGGAGTCATAATTTCTAGCCATCCTTCACTGTAGGAAACCCGTGCCGATCGGGCCTCCCCCAACTCCTCCAAGATTTGCTCCAGTTCCGACCAAGACACATCCCGCAGTAAGACCTGATGCCCTGGGGGAACAACCCACCGTTTCAGTTCCAGTAGCATAGCGCTCATCCCCAACTGGAGACCGTAGTGCAATTAATGTAGCCTTGAGGGTCAACAGTTACGGTAGGGGCAATCCCCCCGTGGTTGCCCTGGGTTTGGACCGGATTCGGTAGGGGCAATCCCCCCGTGGTTGCCCTGGTTTTGGACCAAATTCGGTAGGGGCAATCCCCCCGTGGTTGCCCTGGGTTTAGGGACCGATACGGTAGGGGCAACCCCCCCGTGGTTGCCCTGGTTTAGTCGCAGGGAGCCATGGAGGCACGACCCCTACCCGTAGCCCCTAGTTACACAGTCATTACGCCGGACGATCGTCGATGACCCGATCGATCAAGCCATACTGCATCGCCTCCGCCGCAGAGAGGAAGTAATCGCGATCGGTGTCCTTCTCAATGCGCTCCAAGGTTTGACCAGTACGATCGGCCAGAATTTCATTCAACTGATGCTTAATGCGAATGATTTCCTTCGCTTCAATTTCAATATCCGTCGCCTGCCGCCGTCCCGTCCCGCCCAGGGGCTGGTGAATCATAATCCGGGCGTGGGGCAGAGCAACCCGCTTGCCCTTGGTGCCCGCTGCCAGCAAAAACGCCCCCATCGAAGCCGCAAGACCCACGCAAATGGTCACCACCTCCGACTTGATGTATTGCATCGTGTCATAGATGGCCATACCAGCGGTAACCGAGCCACCGGGGGAGTTGATGTAGAGGTAAATGGGCTTATTGTTATCTTCCGAGTCCAGATAGAGCAGAAAAGCCACAATGCGATTGGCTAACCCATCGGTAACTTCCTGGCCCAAGAAAATAATCCGCTCCTGGCTGAGGCGGGTATAGATATCAATCCAACGCTCGTAGGGGCTACCGGGCAAGCGATAGGGAACACTGGGAACACCAATAGGCATAGGTTTATCTCGTGAAGGTTTGAATCAGGTTTACATCAAAATATCCGCAGGGAAAGACCCCACAGGGCTAGCCCAGACCGCGACCCATGGGCAGCGGCGCAGGTAACTGCTTCGTGCTTTCCAGCACCCGATCGATGAGGCCATATTCCTTGGCGTGGGCCGGAGTCATATAGAGCATTCGATCGGTATCCTTGGCGATCGTCTGCGGATCTTGGCCCGTGTTGCGAGCCAGGATTTCCAACATTGCCCGCTTGTTTTCCAAAACCTCCTTGGCCCGGATTTGGATATCCGTTGCCTGTCCCCGTGCCCCTGTGCGAGGCTGGTTGAGGACGATCGTGGCATGGGGTAAACTAGCGCGGCAGCCCTTCGTTCCCGCCGAGAGAATCATGGCCGCCGTGCCCATGGCTTGGCCAATACAAATGGTATGGACCTGGGGGCGAATGTAATTAATGGTGTCACAGATGGCAAAGGCTTCTGTTTCTGCGCCAATGGCCGATCCGTCATACCAAGAGGTACCGGTGGAGTTGATGTAAAAGAAAATGGGTTTCTCAGGGTTGTCAAACTCCAAGTACAGAAGCTGGGCAATGATCAATTCCGTCACATCCATGCCCAACTGCCGCTTAAAGTCATCGGAAGACACCAGGGGTAAGCCCAGGTAGACAATCCGTTCCTTCAGCAGTAAAGATTCCAAGTCTGGGGGCGGAGTCCGGTAATAGGCTTCCCCACCAAAGGAAGCTTGGACAGCCTGAATCGGTCCATTCATAATTGCTATCGGTGCCTACGGTTTGGCATTACATCGTATCGCTTGGGGGCATCTCCCTGGTAATGGTTTCCCGTCCTTTGGGGAAGGGGTAAACCTCATCTAGGCCAAGAAGAAAGATCACAACCTCCCTTGACAGGAGAAGAAATTGGGAGATGATGCTGTAACCATAGTAGAGCCTTGTCATGAAAGTTAGCCTGCAATACGCCCTCAGCGACCCCCAAGTAGCACCGGGGCAACCCAACCAGCGGCAACTGATTACAACCCTGCGGGTGGAAACGGAACCAGAGGACACCTACCGACCCCTCAATTTAGCCATTATTCTCGATCGCAGCGCCTCCGTTGCTCCCTCGGTTTTCGCCACCCTCAAACAGGCTCTGCTCACCCTCGCAACCCAGCTTACCCCCCAGGACCGCCTCACCCTCGTTACCTTTAACCACTGCGCCGAGCTACGACTGCGGCCCCCCGGTGAAACCGCTACAACCGCTGCCACCGCCACCACCGACCACTGGCTCAGCCTAGGGGAAGCCCTCCGGGGACTGAAGCCCGAAGGGGGCACTTGCCTCAACGAAGCCCTCCGCTTGGGCATTAGTGAGCTGGTCAAGCACCAAAACGATCGCATCTCCCATGTGATGTTGATTACCGATGGCAGCAACGATCACGGCAGCGATCGCCGCTGTTTGAAATTGGCCGAGTTCCTTGCAGAAAAGCGCATTAGCTTGCAGGTGGTAGGGCTGGGGCTAGAAACCGGCGAAACGGATTTATTGCAGCAACTGGTGGAGGTGGGGCAGGGCACCCTGAAGCGAGTCAATCAAACCGGCCAACTCCAAGCCCTGCTCAAAGACCAACTAACCCAACTGCAAAGTTTGCGCTGCCTGGACACGGTGCTGTACTGGATCCCAGAGGCGGGGGTGCAGCTTGCTCAGCAGCAACCCTGGGCACAGGTGGCCCCGGAGGTCTGCGATCTGGACCCAGAGATCACCCCCGAACGGGTAACCCTTCGCCTTGGCACCCTCGTCACCTACAGCCCCCGCGTCCTCCTCACCAATCTCTACATCACCGCCTCCCAACCCGGTCTCCACCGCGTTGCCAAAATGCAGGTCCACTATCGCCATCCCCTGGAAACCACCCAGCGACGATCGGCCCCCGTCCTCATCACCGCCACCGCTACCCCCAACCACACTGCCACCCTCGCCCCCGCCGTCCGCCCCCACCTCCTCAACCTCACCAAATACCGCCAAGTCGCCCTCGCCGAAGCCCGCATAGAGGCCGGAGACGCTGCGGGAGCCGCCCACATGCTCTATGCAGCGGCAGTGACGGCCCAGGAGTTGGGCAATGTGCAGGTGGAGCAGGTTTTGGGGCACCAGGCCGATCGGCTCCGCAATGGGTCCAACCTATCGGGCCAAGAGCGCCATGT
>JBMTWK010000410.1:0-3834 GCA_049452395.1 Prochlorothrix sp.
ACCCCCCGTGGTTGCCCTGGTTTTTGGCCGTTAGGGGCAAACCCCCCGTGGTTGCTCTGGTTTTTGGCCGTTAGGGGCAAACCCCCCGTGGTTGCCCTGGTTTTTGGCCGTTAGGGGCAAACCCCCCGTGGTTGCCCTGGTTTTAACCCGAAGGGGGGAGCCACGGGAGCACGACCCCGATCTGGCTCGATCTAGAAATATCTGAATCTGCTAGCGCTGTTTGTCTAAGTTTATCAAAATCGCTCTATGTCAACTCCGGGCCTGAATTTACTTGCCATTTCTATCTTTAGCATCACCCTGCTTAGCCTTCTGGGGCCACTGATCCAAATTCCCCCCACGGTGCCCGCCCTCACCACCTTTGCTCTGTTGGGTCTGATTACGGTGGACTCCTTGGCGTGGTCCAACCAAGGCACAACCCTGGTGGTCGATTGGTTTGCCCAACGATCGCCCCAGCACCGCGATCGCATTCTTTACCATGAAGCGGCTCATTTTCTGGTGGCGATGCTGCTGGGGGTGCCGGTGACGGGCTATGCTCTGTCGGCTTGGGAAGCGCTGCGGCAGGGGCAACAGGCCCAAGGCGGGGTTCGGTTTGAGGATGGCAACCTGCAAGCACAACTGGAGGAGGGCTATGTGACCGGCAGCACGATCGATCGCTACTGCCAAGTGTGGCTAGCGGGAGGGGTGGCGGAGCAGTTGGTCTATGGCACGGTGGAGGGGGCTGGGGACGATCGGCGCAAGGTGCGACTGCTGCTGAGTGCGGCGGGGACTACGCCCCACGATCGTGCCCAAAAAGAACGCTGGGCCGTCCTTCAGGTCAAAGGCATGTTGGAGCGTAACTGGGACTGCTATGAGGCTCTGGTGGAGTTGCTGCGGCGACGGGCACCCCTAGCGGAATGTCAGCAATTGTTTCAGGATAGGGAGCAAGGGATTGAGTGAGCAACGGGGCGCGGAGCGCTATGGCTGTGTATGGATGTAGACCGGAGACTGTAGATGATCGATCGCGGGTGCTGGCCAGTTTTTGCCGCTGTGGGTTTGCCCGATCACTCGCCCCCTGGCCCGATCGGGATTTCCCTCCTCAACCCCTTTGAAGACACCCTTGTGCCCTTCGGCGACTGGATTGAAGGCGGTGTAGACTGGCTGGGGGAACACTGCCGTTGGCTGTTCCAGGCTCTCCGCTGGCCCATTAACCTTCTCCTAGGCCAAATCGAGACCCTGTTCCAAACGGTTCCGCCCCTGATTGTTGTGGCGATCGTGGCCTTGATTGCATGGCAACTGGCGGGACGACGCATTGCCCTGTTCAGTGTGGGCTGCTTGGTGGCGATCGGCGCTATTGGGGCCTGGGAAGCGTCCATGACGACCCTAGCCTTGGTGATGACGGCGGTGGTGCTGTGTGTGGGGGTGGGGTTGCCCCTGGGGATTTGGGCGGCTCGGAACGATCGGGTCGAAGCCCTGCTGCGGCCTGGGCTGGCTGGGCTGCAAACCTTGCCCCCCTTCGTGTACCTGGTGCCGGTGGTCCTGCTGTTGGGCACGGGCCGGGTGCCCGGTGTCGTTGCGACTGTGCTCTTTGCCCTGCCGCCCCTGATTCGCTCTACCACGATCGCCCTGCGCCAAGTCCCCGCTGCTGTGGTGGAAGCGGCCCACGCCTTTGGTGCTACGCCCCAGCAAATTCTCTGGGATGTGACCCTTCCCTTGGCTTTGCCGATGATTTTGGCCGGGGTTCACCAAGCCCTGGGGCTGGCCTTGTCCATGGTGGTGTTTGGGTCGTTGATTGGGGTGGTTGGGCTGGGGCAAATGGTCTATCAAGGCATTGGCGGCGATGGGGGTTTGGATGGGGGTTTGGCGGCGGTGGGGGGGCTGGGCCTTGTGTTGCTGGCGATGCTGCTCGATCGTATGACCCAGGCGGTTGGCCAACCGGGTGCTACACCAGAACTTTGGCTCAGCCAAGGTCCGATCGGCGGTCTCCGGCGCTTGTTCCGCACCGTCCAAGCCCACCAAGCCCGCAAGGCCCAGTCTGGCCCCACCTAGGCGATTTTGAAGCGCTTCTGAGCGAATTCCACGGCTTTTGACTCTTTTCTCTTTCTTTCTTTCTTTCTTTACCTTGCAATGCCTCTTCCCTTTATTGGCTCTCTTAAACCGGTTACTGCGATCGTCCTGCTGTTGGGGGGTGGTCTGAGCTTGGGCTTGGGGCTGTGGCTGTGGCGACAGCGCACGCCGGATTTTGTGCTGGAGGATCTGACCGTTGAGGTGCAGCCCGTGGACCTCACCCTCAAAGTCACGGCGGGGGGCACGGTGGTGCCGGTGCGCAGCGTTAACCTTAGCCCCAAACAGGCGGGACTGCTGGCTGCGTTGGATGTGGAGCAGGGCGATCGGGTCCAGGCGGGGCAACTGTTGGCCCTGATGGACAGCCGCGATGTTGATGCCCAGTTGATCCAAGCCGAGGCCAATCTTCAGCAGGCCCAAGCTCGCCTTGCGGAGTTGGAAAACGGGTCGCGGCCTGAGGAAATTAGCCGTGCTCAGGCCCAAGTGGCCCAAGCCCAAGCCCAAGTGGCAGAGGCAGAGTCGCGCCTGGTGCTAGCCCAGCAACGCCTTCAGCGCAACCAAGAGCTGTTTGCGGCGGGGGCGATCGCCCAAGACGACCTGGATGCGGCCCAAACCGAGCAACGCCAAACCCAGGCCCAACTCAACCAAACCCGCGCCAACCTGGCGGCTAGCCAACAACAACTGGCCCAGCTCCAAAATGGTCCCCGCCCGGAGGCGATCGCCCAAGCCCAGGCCCAAGTCCTGGCCGCCCAAGGCCAAATCATGACCCTCCGCGTCCAAAAAGCTGACACCTTAATCCGCGCCCCCTTTGCGGGCATTGTCACCCAGCGCTACGCCGACCCCGGTGCCTTTGTCACCCCCACCACCTCCGCTTCCAGCACCGCTTCGGCCACTTCCACCTCGATCGTGGCCCTTGCCCAAGGCTTGGAGGTGTTGGCCAATGTGTCGGAAGTGGATGTGGGGCAGCTTTATCCAGAGCAGTTGGTGGAAGTGGTGGCGGATAGTTTTCCGGCGGAGACCTTTGCGGGACAGGTGCGGCTAATTGCGCCGGAGGCGATTCAGGAGCAAAATGTGACCTCGTTTCAGGTGCGGGTGTCGCTGCTGAACGGGCAGGACCGGCTGAAGTCTGGCATGAATGTGGATGTGAGCTTTGTGGGCGAACAAACCCGCAATGCGCTGGCGGTGCCGACGGTGGCGATCGTGTCCCAGGGGGGAGAGTCGGGGGTTTTGGTGCCCAACGATCGCCAGGAGCCGGTGTTCCGTGCGATCGCCGTTGGGTCTACGGTGGGCGATCTGACCCAGGTGCTAGAGGGGTTGGCCGTGGGCGATCGGGTCTTTACGGAGCTGCCGCCCGGTCTCTCCTTTGAGGAAATCGAAGCTGAGGAAAGCGAAGCGGAGGACGTACAATAGAGGGGAGAACTTAACAAAACTTAAGGAAGCCGCAATGAGCGCTGAATTTAAGCACATCATGCTCATGGTTAAAGATGTGATGGCTGCTGCCAAGTTCTACTCAGAAGGGCTGGGTCTGGCGGTCAAAATGGCAAGTCCCGGCTGGGCTGAGCTGGATGCTGGGGGGATAACCCTGGCGTTCCATGCCGCTGAAAATGCCCAAGGGAGCGGCTCCCCCATCCTCAGTTTTCATGTCACGGATGTCGAGGCAGCGGTGGCCCAGTTGGAGAGCTTGGGCGGAAGCTTGGAGGGCCGGATTCGGGAACCCGCCTTTGGCAAGGTTGCGGCGGTGCGCAGCCCCGATGGTCATCTGGTCAGCCTGTTGCAGCCGTCGGGCCAAAAGCC
>JBMTWK010000411.1:0-3827 GCA_049452395.1 Prochlorothrix sp.
TGCAATCGGCGGCAGCATCCCCCTGGGAAAATCAATTTGCAATCAGCGGCCAAGCCCCCCTGGGATCGCCGATTTGTAATCGGCTTTGCAATCGTCTTTCTCAGTCAGCCTTCTAAGCTCACAAAACTACGCCCCCAAACAAGGGATGTACACCGGTCTCTATGGGAGTTTCAGCCAATTTGTGCTGGATCCCTGGGGGTGTGCCAGTGGAGAAAAGTGGCACAAGCAGTGTTGAAGCAGGGGGGGAGTCCAGTATTGTAATAGGCGTGTGAGGAGTGAAAGTTCGAGCGAAAAAGCCTCTGGGGTCGAAACACGGAAAGACTCCCAGGGGCTTTTCTTCTTTAAAGCTTTTCGCTTGTTTAGACCTTCTTTCTGCTTGTTTAGACCTTGCTGCGTTTGCTGCCCAACAAGGTTCACAGCCAAGATTTACCGCTGGACATCAACGCTGAAACTGAATCCGGCGACGATCGATCACCAAATCCACCGTCATGCCATAGCGCACCCCTGCCACATAGGGGCAAAGAATTTCCAACACATCTGCGGCCTGAAAATGCTCCGGTTTGGTGTCGGGATGGGGATAGTAGACCAGCGCCGCCACCCCTTGGCCCTGGATCAGCAGCCGACAGTCAAAAAAGGAGAAGTCCTCCGGCGGGGCAGTGGGATGCCAGCGTACCGATCGGAAACAGTGCAACGGGTCTTGGACTTGGTAGCGCCAGGGCGCGATCGCCAGATTCAAAGTACCCCGGTGATAGGCAGCTAGGTCGAGGCCCAGCGATCGAAAAACCGGCTCTTGCCATGCCAAAGTCCCTCCCGGAAACCGAGGATCCCCCCCTTGGCCAGAGGCGACTTGGTGACCGGGGACGATCGTGCCAGGGATGGTTTGTAAGGGAGAGGTTGGCACGGTAGGGGGCTGAGGGGTTGGATTCACAGACATACAACTCACCCGTATCACTTCACCAAAGGCTGAATCCTTGACTTCCAAGGTGCATCTTCCCAGGGGTACATCTCACCCCTCTCGGATCATCCAAACCCCAATGGTTGCGGGAACACTGGCAGAAAACTCTGCATGTTTCGAGGTGCGCTTCTGATACACTTATTAACTAATTGCTAAGAATTGTATTGTTTATTTTCTTTTAAGGATCTGCAATGGCTATTGGGATTGGGCAGAAAGTCCGGGTGACCAGCGTCCGTGATGGTCTCTCCGGTGGAATTAAGGAACTGGTGGCCAATGGGGCCGTGGGCCAAGTGAAGGGCTACCGCGTTCTGGACGGTGCCAACGTGGGTGTGATTGTGCAATTCGACAACAACTTTAGCACCTGGTTTTTTGAAGAAGAAGTGGAACCTGCCTCTGGGGGTCGTTTCCGTCGATGAGTTTGATTGTAACCTTCCTGGGCAAAGGAGGAACTGGCCGCACCATCCTGGCGATCGCCGCTGCTATGGCCCAAGCTCAACAGGGCAAAAAAGTCCTGCTCCTGTCCCAGGACTCCAGTCCTGCCCTGGGGCTGGCCCTAGGCTCTGAGTTGGGGGTAGATCCGGTGACGATCGGCCCCAACCTCCGGGTTCAGTCCCTCAAAACCACCCATCTGCTGGAACAAAGCTGGACGCAGCTTAAGGAGATGGAGCAACATTATTTACGATCGCCCTTTTTTAGCTCGGTCTATGGCCAAGAGCTAGGCGTGCTGCCCGGTATGGACAGTGCCCTGGCGCTGAACTACCTGCGGGAGCTGAGCCAGGACAATCGGGATGAACTCATTATTTATGATGGCAACAGCAGCCCCGAAACCCTGCGAATGCTAGCGATGCCGGATATTTTGGGCTGGTATGCTCGCCGTTTCCGTCAGGTTTTTAGCAACTCGGACCTCGGCAAGACCTTGCTCCCCTTTGTGCAGCCCGTGGCCACGGCGGTTCTCTCCGTCAACTGGTCCGAGGATGTGCTCCAGCAGCCCACCCAAAAGGCGACGGGGATGCTGGAACAAGGCCGCGATGCCGTGGCGGATCCGCAGCAGGTGGCCGCCTATCTAGTCACCAGCGGTGACCCCATGGCCCAAGCGACCGCCCAATATCTGTGGGGCAGTGCCCAGCAGGTGGGGTTAACGGTGGGCGGTGTGCTCTGGAACCAAGGCATTGCGGGGGGGGCCGATGCTGCGCCCCTGGCGGAGACCTTTGCGCCGCTGCCGATCGTGCCGTTGCCCCAGGTCGATCGATCGGGGGCCAGCCTCAACTGGGATCCCCTCGTTGCCGCCATGCCGGACTTCCGCAGTGCTAGCCAAGCGCCGCGATCGCTCCAGGTCAACGAAGCGACGGGCCAAGTCAAGCTCTTTTTACCCAGCTTTAACAAAAAGCAGGTGAAATTGACCCAATATGGGCCGGAAATCACGATCGAGGCGGGGGATCAGCGGCGCAATATCTTCTTGCCCCCCAGCCTAGAGGGCAAAGGGGTCACCGGAGCCAAATTTGCGGACTCCTATCTTACGATTAGTTTTGCGTAGGTCTATCGTCTAATCTTTATGTCTGACTCAGTGCAGGATCCAAAAACCAGCGAAGCGGGCAAACCGACCACCCCGACTGAAGCTGCCAAAGGGGCCAAAGCCCGCCAATTGCTCGGCATGAAAGGGGCACAGCCCGGAGAAACTTCCATTTGGAAGATTCGCCTTCAGTTAATGAAGCCCGTCACCTGGATTCCCCTGATTTGGGGGGTGGTCTGCGGGGCAGCCGCTTCGGGTAACTATGTCTGGAATCTGGATAATTTCTTCCAGGCTCTGGCCTGTATGCTGCTGTCCGGTCCCCTGATGGCGGGCTATACCCAGACGCTCAATGACTTCTACGATCGCGAGATCGATGCCATCAACGAACCCTATCGCCCCATTCCCTCCGGTGCCATCTCCGTACCCCAGGTGGTGACCCAAATTGTGGTGCTGCTGGTGGCGGGGCTTGCCCTGGCCTATGGCCTCGATACCTGGGTCGGCCATGACGTGCCGACGGTGACGCTGCTAACTCTCTTTGGCGGCTTTATTGCCTATATCTACTCCGCTCCCCCGCTCAAGCTCAAGCAAAATGGCTGGGCCGGGAACTATGCCCTAGGCGCTAGCTACATCGCCCTGCCGTGGTGGGCCGGTCAAGCCCTCTTTGGTCATCTGAACTTCACCATTGTCATTGTGACCTTGGTCTATAGCATGGCCGGTTTGGGCATTGCCGTGGTCAATGACTTCAAAAGCGTGGAAGGGGACAGCAAGCTGGGCCTCAAGTCTTTGCCGGTAATGTTTGGGGTGGATGGTGCAGCCTGGATTTGTGTGTTGATGATCGACACCTTCCAGTTTGGGATTGCCCTCTATTTGGCTAGTATTGGCCAGCATGTCTATGCTGTGGTGCTGGCTTTGTTGGTGATTCCCCAAATTACCTTCCAGGATATGTATTTCCTGCGGGATCCCCTGGAAAATGATGTCAAGTACCAAGCCAGTGCCCAGCCCTTTTTGGTGTTGGGGATGCTGGTGGCGGCGTTGGCGATCGGCCACCAAGTGGTCTAGCGACCGATCGGACCCGGTCCTGCCCTTGTCAAACTCATATTGACCATTGCCAGTTAACGCTAGTTTAAGGGGACACAACCGTGTCCCTTTTTTGATGTTCTTTCTGAAATCTGGGATCTAGGATCTGGGATCTGGGATCTGGGATCGCCAATTTGCAATCGGCGCTTCTTGTAAAAACTCCCCGTCCCCCTGGGATCGCCAATTTGCCATTTATTTAGAGGGCAGAGACAATCAAGTCCGGATACTCGCTAAGAGCTGATTTATAAAGCAGACCTTAAGCTACTAGCCGTTTGACCAGCAACC
>JBMTWK010000412.1:0-3827 GCA_049452395.1 Prochlorothrix sp.
GCGAGTAGACCTAGGCGTAAGGTTTACATCGATGTTTGCACCCAGAAGTGTGAGCGTCTCGCTCACCATGCGGGCAAGATGCCCGCACTCCTCGCCAAGGGCTGGAATTTCTGCCCTGCTGTACTAAATCGCTAAAGTGGGATGCGCCCTCAAGATCTAAGTCGCACAGCTTAACTCGACGGCTTTCTTGCTGAACATCAGGTTTTCCCGGTAGTCCACGGGGCAGTCAATTACGGCGGGGACATCCTGGGCGAGGGCTTCCTTGAGAGTGGGCACCAAATCCTCAGTTTTTTCAATCCGATAGCCTTTTAGCCCCATACTTTCCGCGAATTTAACGAAATCAGGGTTCGTAAACTGAATAAAGGACGAATGGCCAAAGTGGTTGTGCTGTTTCCACTCAATCAGGCCATAGCCCCCATCATGGAAAATCAGGGTTACAAAGGCAGTCCCGGCCCGTAGTGCCGTTTCCAGCTCCTGACAGTTCATCATAAAGCCCCCATCCCCCGTCACGGCAACTACCTTACGATCGGGATAAACCAGTTTTGCTGCTACTGCCCCTGGAATGGCAATGCCCATGGCGGCGAACCCATTGGAGATTAGGCAGGTATTGGGGCGAGAGCAGTGGTAATGGCGAGCTATCCACATCTTATGGGCACCCACATCGGAAATGACGATATCTTCATCGCCCATCACCGATCGCAGGTCATAAATAATCTTTTGGGGCTTTACGGGGAAGCCCTGATCCTGGGCATACTGCTCGTAGTCCGCCGTAATGGCAGCCCGGAGCGTAGCGGCATAGGGGGGCTTTTTCTGGCCTCGATCGGTGCGGCGTTGGATTTCCTCTAGCGCATCGGAAATATCACCCACAATCTCCACCGCAGGGATATAGCTGCTGTCCACTTCCGCAGGACTGGCGGCAATGTGAATTACGGGAATTTTGCCCTCTGGGTTCCAGCGTTTGGGGGAATATTCAATTAAGTCATAGCCCACGGCAATGACCAAATCGGTGCGATCGAAGCCGCAGCTAATATAATCCCGCTGTTGCAAGCCCACCGACCACAGCGCGAGGGGATGGGTATAGGGCAAAACTCCCTTGCCCATAAAGGTGTTAGCCACTGGAATTTGAAGCTGGGTTGCAAATTCCGTTAGGGAATCACTGGCATTGGCCCGAATTGCTCCATTGCCCACCAGAATCAGGGGATTCTCGGCCTTGGAGATTAAACTAGCTGCTTCGTTAATGCCCCGGTAAGCCGCAAAGCTTTTTTCCCGCTTGTCACGGGTCAGGGGTTTGCCCGCAGCTTCCATGGCGGCGATATTTTCGGGCAAATCAATGTGTACGGCCCCCGGTTTTTCCGATTGGGCCTGCTTAAAGGCTTTGCGGATAATTTCCGGCGTATTGCTGGGGCGGACAATTTGAGTATTCCATTTGGTCACCGGATTGAACATGGCCACCAAATCCAGGTACTGGTGGGATTCAATGTGCATCCGATCGGTGCCTACTTGGCCTGTGATGGCGATCAGCGGTGCCCCATCTAAGTTGGCATCGGCGACCCCCGTCATTAAATTCGTGGCCCCTGGCCCCAGGGTGGACAGACAAACCCCCGCCTTCCCCGTCAAGCGACCATAGACATCGGCCATAAAGGCGGCTCCCTGCTCATGGCGGGTGGTAATAAAGCGAATGGAGCTATCTTGCAGGGCTTCTAGAACATGGAGGTTTTCCTCTCCCGGCAAGCCAAAAATATATTCAACCCCTTCGTTTTCGAGACATCGAATTAACAGTTCTGCGGTATTCATAGGGAGTCCTCAGTGAGGTGTGTGGAGCGTGAAATGAGCGTGAAATTAAGATGAAGTTAGCGCGAAATGAACGAGCTTGGGGTGAGATTGAGCGTTTTGAGGGGGATACTCATCCTAGTACAGGATGGCGGTAATTCCTAATGGGTGAACCGGCCAAAGGAGGATGGACCCACTAGGGCAACCACGGGGGGATTGGCCTGGGCAACCACGGGGGGATTGGCCTGGGCAACCACGGGGGGATTGCCCCTACTGAATCGGTTAACCTGCTCAATATTGGGGTTGACTAGGGGGATTTAAGGCTAACGAATCCAGACGGTTTTGGCATTGACAAAGGCCCGAATCCCCTCGGCGGCGAGTTCTCGACCATAGCCCGATCGCTTAATACCGCCAAAGGGCAACCGAGGATCAGACTTCACCAAGCCATTGATAAACACCGCGCCTGCATCCAGATCCCGGATAGAACGCTCGATTTCTGCTGGATCTGTGGTCCAAACACTGGCACCCAGGCCAAAACGGGTCGAATTGGCGAGGCTAATGGCTTGATCTAGGGTTGCCACCCGAAACAGCAGGGCCACGGGGCCAAAGAACTCCTCTTGGTCAGCGGGGGTTCCGGGGGGGAAGTCCGCCAGGAGAGTCGGGGCGTAGAAGTAGCCCGATCGTAGTGCTTCCGGGAGATCGGTGCTGCCCCGGAGCGATCGGCCCCCAATCAGGGCCTTAGCCCCCATTTTGAGGCAGGTTTGCACCTGTTGGTCCAATTCCTCCAGAATGCCCAGGGTGGCCAAGGGACCAATATCCGTTTCTAGGTCCATGGGATCGCCCACCTTGAGGGTGGCAAACTGAGCCGTGAGTTTCTCAGCAAAGGCATCTGCCACGGAGTCCAGCACAATAAAGCGCTTGGCGGCAATGCAGGACTGGCCATTATTGAGCATTCGGGCTTGGGTTCCCACCTCAGCCGCCAAATCCAGGTCCGCACTGGCTGTGACAATAAAGGGATCACTCCCCCCTAACTCCAATACCGTCGGCTTAATGACACTGCCACAGGCCGCCGCCAAACTCGCCCCCGCCGGTTCACTCCCCGTTAAGGTTGCTGCCTGGACCCGATCGTCCTGCACCAACCCCGCAACCCGATGGGCCTTCAAAAACAAATTCTGGAACACCCCTGGCTCAAACCCCGCCGCCAAAAACAAATCCTCAATGGCTTGGGCACATTGGGGCACATTGGAGGCATGTTTCAGCAAGGCCACGTTTCCCGCCATCAAGGCCGGAGCCGCGAAGCGAAACACCTGCCACAGCGGAAAGTTCCAGGGCATGACCGCTAAAACCATCCCCAGGGGCAAATACCGGACAAAACTTTGACTGGCATCGGTTTGGGCAGGCCGATCGGCTAAAAAACCGGTCCCTTCTTGCCCATAGTATCGACAGACCATGGCGCACTTGTTGGCCTCGGCGATCGCCCCTTTCAGGGGTTTCCCCATCTCCAGCGTCATCAGTTTGCCCAACTCCTCTGCTTGGGCTTCTAACAAATCCGCCACTTTGAACAGGCGACTGGCCCGATCGGCAAAGGTGGTGAGCCGGTAGCGCTGAAAGGTGGCCATCCCCAGACTGAGTTTTGCCTCTAGCTCCTCCGGACGGATGGGGTCAAAGGTTTTGACAATGGCCCCGGTGGCGGGGTTTGTGGTGGTGATGGCCATGGTGGGGTTCCTCCTGGAACAATATTGCCCTAGGCTGATCCTAAATTTTTTCCGAAGAGTGATCCCCTGATTCGTAACCTTTCTTCGTAAAGTGGGGGGACAACGCAACAACACAGTTACGACCTTGGCCCTTGGCTTGGTAAAGGCTCTGGTCGGCCCAATGCACCAACTGGGTTTGGGAGCCGCACCCTGGGTGATATTCTGCAACTCCAAAACTGGCGGTTTGGAACCCTATCTCCCCAAAGGAATAGTGCATCAGGTTCAGGCGCAGTTTTTCAGCCAAGTCGCAGGGTAACTATTCAGGGGTCTACGAAGTTAGTAGGGTTTCAGCCCTTCGATCGG
>JBMTWK010000413.1:0-3825 GCA_049452395.1 Prochlorothrix sp.
TCCCCTTGCCCCCGATCGTGACCTGGGCGATCGTCAGCCCTACCCCGATCGCCCCGCAACCGGATTTAACCCCAGTTCCAAACCCCGCCAATCCAAACCCCGCCAATCCAAACCCCGAAACAGCCCTAGAACAGCGCAGCCAACACCTTCAGCACCTAGCCCAACAGTATGGCGTTGCGATCGTCCTGGACCAAACCACCCGCGATCGGCTCCCCCTGGGCTGGGAAACCCGCCGCCTCACGCTGTCTGCCCCGACAGCCCTGGAACTGGACCTGCCCCCAGCCCCAGAAACGGTTTATGAACTCCTGGGGCGGGCCGATCGCCTGACGGTGCAGCAGTTGGCCCTGCGGGATTTGTTTGAAAAAGGGCTGCGCCACTGCCAAAATCAAGATTGGAAGGCGGCAACGGCGGCTTTTGCGGCTTGTTTGGTGCTCAATCCCGACGATCGCCCCAGTCAGGACTATACCCAACGGATTGCGGCCCGATCGGCCTAGGGCAAGGGCGGAAATTCCCATCCCCTTTCCAGTGCGGACAAGATGCCCGCGTGGGGAGCGAGACGCTTCCACGGATGGGTGTAAAGCTTATGCCTGGGGCTACCAGGGAGTTTTATCCAGGGCCTAGGGAGGGCTATGGTACGATCAGGAGCCATCCCTCACCCCGCGCCTCACCATGGTTTCCCACGCTGCCCCGGCCCCTCTGTGCGACCCCAGTTTTGATCGAACCCGTTTTGACCTAGTTTTTGACCTAATTATTGTGGGCAGCGGCATTACAGGGTTAATGACGGCCTATGAAGCAGCCCGATCGGGCTATCGTGTTGCCCTCCTCAGCAAAAGTCCAGATCCCCGGACTAGCGCCCCTAAAACAACCTTTGAGGCTGCAACCTGGGATGGGTACATTAATCGCTTCATTACCCTCGCTGAAGGCCACCCATACTTTACCTTACCCCCCGAAGCAGCAGTGACCCACGGGGAAGTGGGGGCAGATTTCCAGCGATCGATCGCCGAAGGGGGAATGCTCGCCCAGCCGGTGAGTCACTGGGATGCGGCAACCCAGCAGTTTCTGCAAACTCGTCAAGCCTGCGATCGCAACCAAGCCGCTAATTTAGCCCTATTACAGGACTACTTAGACGAAAACCGCACCAGCCTGACCCTTTGGTACCACATCCTCAGCCAAGCCCTCCAGGACTGCCCCGATCTACTGCCCGAACTCTCCCTCCACAGCAGCGGCATCGATCGCCTCTACACAACCCCTGCCGCCTATGCCCACGCCCAGACCATGCAACAGCAGCAAAACATCTTGAAAGACTCCCATGGCAGTGATCTAGGCGATCGCAGCAGTCTCCGTCTAGGCGAGGCGGATCCCAGTTTGGCCATCTACGATCGAGCTACGGCGGGGGGCCGATCGGGGGCGGGGGTGCTGACCCAGTATGGGGTGGCCTTTGATGTGCAGGTGCTGGGGCGGCAGTGGCTGTTACCGGCGCTGGAGCGGTTGGGGGTTGTGCTGGGTTTGGGGCCAGCCTTTCGGGTGGTGGAGCTGGTGCGGGATGGGCAAAACCGGGTTCAGGGGCTGCAAACGGCGGGGGGCCAGATCTACCGATCGCGCCATTATGTCTTGCATCCCGGAGCCTACAGCGAACCGGGACTTTTGGCCCAAACTCCAGCCCAAAATCGCCTTGCGGGGGTGAAAGGGCTATGGCTGCGCTTAAAACGGGCCGATCGGCTGCTGGGCATAACCCAACCGCCCCGTCCTTGCAAAATTCACGGCCCTAAAGCCCCCATTCAGTACCACGGCCAAACCTACCCCGGTCAGGTTACGGATTTGAATGTGATGGCGAAAGCGCCAACGGGAGATTGGGCAGAGGGCTGGGATTTGGTGATTGGCAGCGGTTATCTGTTCCAGGGCTTTTTTCCGTGGCCAGAGTCTTCAGGATGTGCTGAAAATTCGCCAGAGTTGCCGGATTCTGTAGCGTTATCCAGTACGGCGGCAGAGCGATCGGAACTAGCCCGATCACAGCCGGAGCGATCGGATCTAGAGCAAGCAGAACTAGCCCGATCGGAAGCCTTGGCCTTGGGGGCGATCGTGCAGGTGGTGAACCAAGTGTATGGGTTGGATTTAGACCTAGAGACCGTGCTAGGGGATGGGGATCCACGGGTCGATCGGCCCAGTGCGGGCTGTTTGCGGTCTTGGTCGCCCGACGATCGGGAACTGCGGGAACTGCTCCCCACCGCTGCCGGAGGAGCCTTAATCATCCACGGGGGCGGCAATACCGGATCCACCACCAAAGCCCCCTTTACCAGCCAAGTGACCCTCCAGTTTTTGCAAAAGTTAGACTATTCCCTGGATTGCGAGGGCGATCGTGCTCCGGTGGTGGGAATCCCCCCTAACCCCCCTTTAGAAGAGGGGGACAAACGTAATTCTTCCTTCAGTGGCTCTCCCTTGCCGATCGATCGGTGGGCCGAAACCTACGAAACCCTCCGCCGCAACCACCGCACCAGCCCCGCCGACTGCCCCCCCGCCCACTGGCAAGCCTTAGAACAGGACTTGACCCAGCGATCGGCAATGAGCGCTATAAAAAATTCAAGATTGGTTGCCCCTTTGGGGAAGTAGAGCAAAGCGATACAATAACAACCACGTCATCGTCACAACAGCACAACCGTGGCTTGTACTCCAGTGGGTTGTCCTCCCGTGGCTCGTACTCCGGCTTGCACTCCAGAAGGCTTACGCCGGTTGATACCCCATCCTGAGCAACCCCAGCACCCGTCGCCCAAACCTGTTATCTATTGCAAAAGGACAACACCATGGCACTCTTTGCTCCAGGCCGCAAATTTCTTCGTGATCTAGAAGCTGCTGGAACCCTTGCGGTCTATGCTCCCCTAGAGGGAGGCTTTGAAGGCCGCTTTCAGCGTCGTTTACGCTCCTTTGGTTATCAGTCCATTAGCCTCAGTGCGCGGGGGTTGGGGGATCCGGCGATGTATTTAACCGGGGTCCACGGGGTACGTCCGCCCCACTTGGGCAAGAAGACCATTGGCAACGATGCCTGTGTGGGTGCGGTGTATTTTGTCCCGCCGATTCTGAGCTATCGCCTCTCTAGCCTGCCGCCCAAGTCGAAGGGGGTGGTGCTGTGGCTAATTGAAGGGCAAGTGCTGTCCCAGGAAGAACTGGCCTACTTTATTGCACTGCCCCAACAGGATCCCCGCATTAAGGTGGTCATCGAAATGGGCGGTCACCATTTCTTCCGCTGGGAACCCCTCAGCAAAGTCATGGCAGCAGCCTAACGATCGGCCCCCACCCCCGTAGCAAGGCTTTATGACTAATTCCCCGATGCCTTCATTCGTTCCCAGTACCCCAGGGGTTACGGTTGCCGTGGCGATTTTGCACCAGGGAGATCGCTTTTTGATGCAGTTACGGGATGATGTTCCCGGCATTCCCTATCCGGGGCAGTGGGGCTTTTTTGGGGGGCACCTAGAGGCGGGGGAAGATCCGATCGCGGGGCTAATCCGGGAGCTTCAAGAAGAAATTGCCTATCAGCCCACAGAGCCGATCGCCCTGTTTGGCCAATATCCCGACGATCGGGCCATGCGCTATGTTTTCCAAACGCCGCTGACAGTGCAGATCGATCGCCTAGTCCTAGGGGAAGGGTGGGATCTGAAGCTGGTGAGTGCAGCAGAAATTGAGGCCGGGGAAGCTTGGTCAGCAGTAGCACAGCAAACGCGCCCCTTAGGGCAGATTCATCGTCAAATTTTACTGGATTTTATCAAAAATCAGGGGAGAATCCCACTTTAGCGATTTAACCGACCTGGTAGGGGCAAACCCCCCGTGGTTGCC
>JBMTWK010000414.1:0-3816 GCA_049452395.1 Prochlorothrix sp.
ATTTGACTTGCCAATAGCTTGCATGGGGAAAGACAGCGCATCAGGATCATATACCCCTAAGGCTAGGGAAGGCTGGGGCGAGGGTTCCGACCCTCTGAACAAGATGGGGCGATCGATCAAGACATCGCTGGGTATCCCCCGCTGAAGAATGGGTGCAGGTACCATCATGGATTGAAAGAGAGCGTGAAAGGGTGCTCTGTAAACGGGTCATGCGTCTTGTGACGGCGGTGTGAATGAGCGTCTTAAATCATCATAACGGTCTGGGAGCCGGTCGTGTAGCAATTGAGGTTCGATCGGCTCGATCGGCAAATTCCACCCTGACCCTTACCTGAACTGCCATAAAAAAAGGGGCTAAAAAGCCCCGATCGGTGTAGTAAACTACCCCAAAACTTTGAAAATAGTGGTACTAGCCCAAAATTTGACCCAGCTTGAACGCAAGCCGCCAGTCAGCAGGCCAGAGGGTCCATAGGCCAGAGGGTCCATCCCACCTTGACGAGTGAACCGATCGGGTCGGGGCAAACCCCCCGTGGTTGCCCTGGTTTTGGTCCCAAGGGGGGAGCCACGGAGGCACGACCCCTATCGGGATTCTTCCCAAGTGGGATGCTCCCGTGGGAGTTGGCTACTGCGGCCTAGTACTTATAAGCCTCAGGCTTGTAGGGACCGGCCACGTCCACATTGATGTACTTGGCTTGCTCGGTGGTCAGTTCAGTAATCACACCGCCGAAGCCCTGCACCATATAGCGGGCCACTTCTTCATCCAGTTGCTTGGGCAACACTTCCACGGTCAAGGCCTTGGCTTGCTCTTCGGGCGGCAGGTCCGCAAACTTGCGCTCGTAGAGGTGGATTTGGGCCAGCACTTGGTTGGCAAAGGAACCATCCATAATCCGGGAGGGGTGACCCGTGGCGTTACCGAGGTTAACCAAGCGACCTTCCGACAGCAAAATCAAGAAATCTTGAGGATTATCGCTGCGGTAGACCTGGTGAACTTGGGGCTTCACCTCTTCCCAGCGCCACTCTTTGCGCATGAAAGCGGTGTCGATTTCGTTGTCGAAGTGGCCGATATTACAAACCACGGCACTGGGCTTGAGTGCCTTGAGCATGTTGGCATCACAGACGTTGTAGTTGCCCGTGGTGGTTACCACGAGGTCGGTATTGCCCAGCAATTGGGTGTCAATACAGTCGGGGGTGCCGTCATTTTTGCCGTTTTTGTAGGGCGAGACGACTTCGTAGCCGTTCATGCACGCTTGCATGGCACAAATGGGGTCCACTTCGCTGACCTTGACGATCATGCCTTCCTGGCGCAGGGATTCCGCCGATCCCTTGCCCACATCCCCAAAGCCAATGACCAGGGCTTTCTTCCCAGCTAGGAGGTGGTCTACCCCCCGCTTGATGGCATCGTTGAGGCTGTGGCGGCAACCATAGCGGTTATCGTTTTTGGACTTGGTAACGGAGTCGTTGACGTTAACGGCGGGGATTTTGAGGGTGCCTGCTTGCAGCATTTCCACCAAGCGGTGAACGCCAGTGGTGGTTTCTTCGGTGACCCCGTGGATCCGCTTGAGCATGTCGGGGTACTGCTCGTGGATATAGGCCGTGAGGTCACCGCCATCGTCGAGGATCATGTTGGCATCCCAGAGTTCGCCGTTGGGGGCGCGGCAGGTTTGCTCAATACACCACATGTATTCTTCTTCGGTTTCCCCTTTCCAGGCGTAGACGGGAACCCCAGCGGCGGCAATCGCGGCGGCGGCGTGGTCTTGGGTGGAGAAAATGTTGCAGGAGGACCAGCGCACTTCTGCCCCTAGGGACTGTAGAGTTTCGATCAGCACAGCGGTCTGGATCGTCATGTGGATACAGCCGATGATTTTGGCCCCGGCTAGGGGCTGGCTGTCTTGGTATTTGGCCCGGATTGCCATGAGGGCGGGCATTTCGCTCTCGGCGATCGCGATTTCTTTCCGACCCCAGTCTGCGAGGGTAATGTCAGCAACTTTATAGTCTTGGGTCTTGGTGGTGGGGGCTGATTGCTCCCGCGTCATGGTTTGTGTGGTCATGTGGTCTTGGTCTAGATCCGTAGTAATGGGGATAGGGGCAATGCCCCTGTGCCTGGGAACACCGCTGGGGGAACATCCACAGGGGGATTGCTCCTACTCTGAATTATGGATAATTTGGGGCCAAATGGGTGCGATCGGGGGGGCTAGATTGGGTTGGGCAGGATGGCGCACAGCCGCGATCGCACCCGGCACCCGACGGACGATCGGGCACAAAGAACCCCCCGTCAGTGTAGGGGATTCCAGTTCTTTTTTCAAAAGGGGAGGGGGAGGGGAGGGAACCTTCGGGGCCGATCGCGGCTGTACGGTCAGGGATTCTGGATAGAGAGAGATTCCCGATCGCAGTATTCTAAATCAAGCAATCAACACCAAAAATCAAGTAAGCAACACCAAAAACAAACTATGGGAACGTGGCAAGTCATTGATGGGGGTGTGACCGCTCCCAAGGGGTATCGAGCCGCAGGCATTACCGCAGGGCTGAAACCCTCTGGTTTACCGGATTTAGCCTTAATTGTGTCGGAGACGGATGCGATCGCCGCTGGTGTCTTTACCCTGAGCCAGGTGCGGGCCGCCTGTGTGGACTACTGCCGCCAGCGGCTCCAAGCGAAGCCCAACGCCCGCGCGATTCTGTGCAATGCCGGTCAAGCCAATGCCGCTACAGGAGAAGGCGGTTGGGCCGATGTGCGAGAAAGTGTGCAGTTAGTGGGGGAAGCGCTGGGGATTAGCCCGGATGCGGTCCTGGTGGCTTCGACGGGGGTGATTGGTCAGCGGATCAAAATGGAGGGGATGCGATCGGGAATTCCCCAAGTGGCGGCGGCGCTGTCGGAAACGGGGTCGGAAACTGCGGCGAAGGCCATTACCACAACGGACTTGGTGCCCAAGTCGATCGCCCTGGAAATGATGATCCACGATCGCCCGGTGCGCATTGGCGGCATTGCTAAGGGGTCCGGCATGATCCACCCCAATATGGCCACGATGCTGTCCTTTATTACCTGCGATGCCACGGTGTCGCCCCATCTCTGGCAAGCTATGCTGGGTCGGGCTGTGGATAAAAGCTTTAACCAAATCACCGTAGACGGCGATACCAGCACCAATGACACGGTGATTGCCCTCGCCAACGGCCAGTCCCGCACCCCGTCGATTACCGAGGCTGGACCCGATGCGGAGAAGCTGGAGGCAATGCTGACGGAGGTCTGTATGTACCTGGCTAAGGCGATCGCCCGCGATGGGGAAGGGGCGACCTGTTTGGTGGAAATTCAGGTGTCTGGGGCCAGCGATGATGCGGCGGCGCGGCAGATTGCCCGAACGATCGCCGGGTCTAACTTAACCAAGGCGGCTATCTTCGGTAACGATCCCAACTGGGGCCGCATTGCTGGGGCTGCGGGGCGGGCCGGAGTCCACTTTGAGCAGGATCAACTCCGCATCTGCCTGGGGGATTTTGTCCTGATGGAAGGGGGGCAACCCTTGGCCTTCGATCGGGCAGCGGCCAGTGCCTACCTTAAGGCCCGCAGTGAGGGCGCTTATCTAAAGGATGACACCGTGCTAATTCAAGTGGCGGTGGGCGATGGTCCCGGCAGTGGCATGGCCTGGGGCTGTGACCTCAGCTATGACTACGTGCGCATTAACGCCGAGTACACCACCTAATATCCCGCGATCGCGGTCGGGGCAAACCCCCGGTGGTTGCCCCAGTTTTGGTCCGATCGGGGCGGGTTTTATGGCAAAAGCTCTGTTTGAGTCAGATTATTGCTCCAAGCCCGCCCTCTTTCGATCGTTT
>JBMTWK010000415.1:0-3815 GCA_049452395.1 Prochlorothrix sp.
GATTTTCAGAGCCTGAAACCCGCATTCTTCCGTGACCCCCTGAATGGTTACGTCTAGAGAATGGCTTCGGGGAGCTAGTGGACCCTCGTCGTCGCCCCTATCGGTGTGACCACCCCTTATTGACCGTGATTGGGATTGCAGTCTTAGCCGTCATTGCCGGAGGGAAAGGTTGGGAAGATGCGCTTACTCTGCTTCCTAACCCCTATCACCCCATCCTGTGGCATTCTAGACTAGCCCCCTCCCCCTTTTGTAACCGTGACCCCTCGTTTCAACCGTCGATCGTTCCTCCTCGGTAGCGCCGCCCTGGGCCTCAACACCCTCCTCAGCAGTTGTGGCACCCCGCCCGCCCATTTCAAAATCCGACTGCTTAAAGGCTCCGTCCCGGTCCAAATGGTCGGGGCTTACCAAAAGCTGCGGGCGACTACGGTACCCCTGGATTTGCTCCCCGAAGCCCAACCCGCCCAACTGTTCAAACTGCTGCAACGCTGGGATGCAGGTCAGGACGGCACTCCCCCCACGGGCTTGGCCAAGCTCTGGCCCCTGCGCCAACCGGATACCGTCGCGGATTTGGTCAGCTTGGGAGATGCTTGGTTACCGGCAGCGGTGCGCCAAGGGGTCATTCAGCCGTTTCCGGAGCCGGAGGAGGGAGAGCCATGGTTAAGTTGGGCCTGGATGCCGGAATTTTGGCGGAATTTGGGGCGACGGGACGGGGAGGGGTTCCCCAGTGCGACGGGTCAACTGTGGGCGGTGCCCTACCGCTGGGGCAGTACGGTGATTGCCTATCGGCAGGATCAAACCCAGCAGTGGGGCTGGGAGCCGCAGGATTGGGACGATCTCTGGCGCGAGGAGGTGCGCGATCGCCTGCTGTTGCCCGACAATGCCCGTGAGGTGATGGGGCTGGTGGCAAAGTCCTTAGGGTATTCTTATAATCAGCCTGATCCAGATAAAATCCCAGGATTTTCTGCTAAATTAGCGCAATTACAGCAGCAGGTTAAGTTTTATAGCTCCAATACCTATCTTCAGCCGTTGTTACTGGGGGATGCGGCGATCGCGGTGGGTTGGTCTACGGATCTGTTACCGTTGCTGGCCTACGATCGCAAGATTCGCCTGGTTTTTCCGCCTAGTGGGACGGCTCTGTGGGCTGATCTGTGGGTCCGGCCTCGGACGGCAGCGGGAGATCAAGCGACCCTGAATGAATGGATTAATTTTTGCTGGGATCCCAAGATTGCGCCTAAATTTGCTGAATTGGGCAAGGGAACTTCGCCCCTGGGAACTGGTGTGGATCCTAGTACCGTGAGCCAAAGTCATATTCTCGTTCCCCCCCAGGAAGTCTTCGATCGCTGCGAGTTCATTAATCCTTTACCGCCACAAATTTTGGCTCAATACCAGGATCTTTGGCAGAAAATGCGCCGAAATACTCTCGTTTAGTTCGGGAGTGATCTCTGGAGAGGGCAGGTTTGGTTCATGCTGTGGTTGGTGGCTAAACTTGTTGCGAAAACCTGCCCCTACGGTTGTGTGGGGGTGATCTCTGAAGAGAGCAGGCTTGTTTCTGTGATTGGTGGCCTAAATCGTTGCGAAAACCTGCCCCTACCCAATCGTTTGCTTCGTTATGGGATCCAGTTAAACCCCGCGAGGCGTACTAAGTCGCCTTCCCAGACGATCGCCGCTAGCTTGCCGTTGTCCAGTTTCAGCCGCCGGTAGGCTGTGGCCGGGACTCCTAGCACACACTGACACAGCAAAATCCGCAGTAAGCCCCCATGGGCGATCGCCAAATACTGCCCCGCCGGTAACTGGCCAATTTCCCCTAAAAATGCCCCTGCCCGATCGGCCACGGCCTCAAAGGGTTCAACACTGGGCGGCACGATCGGATCCTGTTCCCGGTACCACAGCGGGAAGGCTGGATCTTGGGCCAGTTCCTGGGGCGTTTTGCCCTCAAAACAGCCAAAATTCATCTCCCGCAGCCGATCGTCGATCGTCACCGTGGCCTCGAATCCCAGTAACTCAGCGGTTCTCAAGGCGCGACGGCGGGGGGAGCAAAAGACTTGGTTGAGCCTTAGGGTTTGGACACGGGGCGCGAGGGCGAGGATGTCTTGGCGGCCCCGATCGCTGAGGTCCAGGTCAGTGGTGGAGTTGAGCTGTCCGGTGGCGTTCCAGTCCGTTGCGCCATGGCGTAGAAGATAGAGCGTTTTCATGGGTATCGGCAGAGTTAGGGCAGCAGCGTAAGCTCAAAGCTGAGTTTGGATAGCACGGACAGCTTGCTGGATTAAATCGTAGAAAAATGGCTCTTGGACGTTTACCGATCGCGCTGAAGCCCGATCGGTCCCCAATAATCCCACGGTTTGCCCCTCCTGTATTGCCAAAACCTGGCCTTGGCCGTTGCGAATTCGCAGTTCCTGGAGGCCATCGCGATCGTACACTGCACAGGAATAGGGCCGATCGCCGTAGCTAAAACTCACCGTTGGGGTCTGCTGACCGGGCGCGAGGGCTGGGGCTGAATCTGGGGATGGGTGAGCTGGGGCTGAGGGGGGAATGGATGTGGTTTCGGGGGAGTAGGCCGAGTTTTGACTTTCTTGGCCGGAATAGCCGGTAATTTCGCGACCACTGGGGAGCCGCAGACCGACTAACTCTAGCTCGATCGTCACCTGGCCCCGCCACTCATTTTCCCGCAGCCGATAGGCCACATCCACCCACTCCGGCAGGGGATAATACTCCCCCCAGCGCCATGCAACGGCCTTAATCGTCGTCAGTTCTGCCCCCAACTCGACCCCTAGGGTTAGCTTCAAATGGGTCTTATTCTGGCCAATTTGCCGCTGTTCCAGCACCCGCACCTTCTCGCTCCAAAAAACAGGCTCAGGGTTGCCAATGCCCCAGGGATGGAGCCGATCGATTTGGTGGAATAACTCCCCGTCAATGTCCGCCAAACTCAACGCCGTATCCACCTCCACCAAGGGCTTGAGATGCTCCGGGGCCAGACACTGATTGGCAAAGGCAATTAAGCGCTGGTGAAATGCCTCCAAATTAGCCCCTTTGAGGGAAAATCCCCCAGCAGCCCGGTGTCCGCCATGTTTTTCCAGCAAATCTGTGCAATAGTCTAGGGCTTCCGCCACATGGAACTCTGGAATCCCCCGCGCTGAGCCGCGAATGTGTTCCCCCGCCGCATCTTCCCCGGTGGCAATAAACACCGGCACCCCATAGCGCTCCACCAGCCGCGAAGCGACAATGCCAATGACCCCATGGTGCCAATGCTCGCCAACCACCAACAGCACCCGCCGATCGACCAACTGCGATCGCTGCTGTTCGGCAAGGGCGATCGCCGCCTGTTCAATCTCTTCACAGAGCTTCTTGCGTTGATTATTGGCTGCTTCGCACTCTGCCGCCCGCTGCTGTGCTGTTTCGGCATCTTCTGTAATCAGTAGCTCAATCACCACCTGGGGATCGCCAATACGACCGATCGCATTAATCCGTGGCCCTAGGCGAAAGCCGATATCCTCTGGTTTTAGGGTTTGGGCCTGGGTCTGGGTCTGGGTATTTCTGGTATTTACGCCGGATGGGGGGGAATTCCTGGCTTTATCGAGGGTGAGTTGTTCTCCTTCGGCGACCTGAATGCCCGCTGCTTGGATTAGGGTTTGAATGCCCAAAATCCGCGATCGGGCCAGTAAATTCAGCCCCCGCTTTACCCAGCAGCGGTTAACGCCCACCAAGGGCGCAAGGTCGGCGATCGTCCCCAGGGTGAACAACTCCAGCAGCGGTTGCATCAAGACTTGGGCTTGGGCTTGGGCTTGGGCTTGGGACTGACCGAGGTAATCCGTTAGGGC
>JBMTWK010000416.1:0-3810 GCA_049452395.1 Prochlorothrix sp.
ATCTGGATCTTTGTCAAGTACATTTTATACATAATTAGTGCGATACCCCTGGATCGTGACCCTCATTTCCCCCGGTTTTCCTAGCCTCTTGGCAAATATTTATTCAACCCTATTCACTCAGCCCTTGTCTGCTTCACTGATGCACCCCTTCTCTCTGTGGCTGGCGACGGCGATCGCGGAAAGCGCAGACCCCACCGCTGACCTGGAAGCTGCCTTTAAAGCTGCCCTGAAACCGACCTTAGGGCTGGGCCTTTTTCACTGGCACGGCCTACCCCCTGTGGCCATTACCTTAATTTGGGTTGCCCTGCCCTTTTTTGTGGGCTTTAGTGCCTATCTGTTGCCCCGGTTCGATCGCATCTTTGCCCTTAGCGTGACCCTGGTTTCCCTGGTCTATGGTGTTGCCCTGAGCCTGAGCGATCAAGTTCAAATCCTGCACTTAATCGATCGCTTTGGCGTAACGCTGCAACTGGATGCCCTCTGCGGCTACTTTATTTTAACCAACGCCCTCGTCACCCTCGCTGTCATCTTTTACTGCTGGCACCAAGGCAAAAGTGCCTTCTTTTATACCCAGGTCACGATTCTTCAAGGGAGCGTCAATGCTGCCTTTATCTGTGCTGATTTTATTAGTCTCTATGTGGCCCTAGAGGTCATCAGTATTGCAGCTTTTCTATTGATTACCTATTCCCGCAGCGATCGATCGATTTGGGTGGGCCTGTGTTATCTCTTTGTGGGCAACACGTCCATGCTTTTCTATCTCTTGGGCGCAATTTTGGTTTACCAATCCAGCCACTCCTTTGCCTTTGTCGGATTGGCCCAAGCCCCCAAAGAGGCGATCGCCTTCATCTTTTTGGGCCTATTAAGCAAAGGCGGGGTTTTTGCCTCTGGCCTCTGGCTCCCCTTCACCCATGGTGAGTCAGAAACCCCCGTTTCTGCCCTTTTATCCGGTGTAGTCGTCAAAACGGGTATTTTGCCCCTGCTCCGCTTGGCCCTGCTTCAGCCAGAAATTGACCCTGTTGTTCGTCTCTTTGGGGTTGCTACGGCGCTTTTGGGGGTCACCTATGCCATTTTTTCCAAGGACAGCAAACGAATGCTGGCTTTCCACACCATTTCCCAGCTTGGGTTTGTCCTAGCGGCCCCTGCCGTCGGGGGTTTCTATGCCCTGACCCATGGCCTTGTCAAAGCCTCCCTCTTCCTAACTGCGGGTAACCTCCCCAGCCGTAGCTTTAAAGTCCTCAAAAAAACGCCCCTGCCGCCCTTCCTGTGGGGTGCTTTAGCCTTGGCCAGTTTCTCGATCGCGGGCCTACCCCTGTTTGCGGGATTTGGGGCCAAAGCCCTGACGGTAAACTATTTGCTTCCCTGGCAAGAAACCGCGATGAATATTGCCGCAGTGGGCACTGCAATTTCCTTTGCCAAGTTTATTTTTCTGCCGATCGCGCCCCTTTGGCCCTGGAGCAGTACCGGTCATAATCTAGCTAGCAATGCAGGTAGTGATCCAGGTCATAATCTAGACAGTCATGCTGGTGCTAATGCTAGCCCTGAACCAGGAATTATGGAGGGGGAATCGGTGGGGATTACTCCGGGATATGCGATGGCGACTGCTGGGGGAGGGGCGATCGCGGCGGCGGTTCCCGTTTCTGAGGCGGTGCGTCGCAATTTATTACCGGCCCTAGGGGTTTTAATCGGCAGTCTCTTGCTGGGCAATATGATTTATCTGGGAGCCTATACGGGTCCCAAATTGATCAAGGCGATCGTCACCCTCGCGATCGGCTGGACCCTGTACCATACTGTTTTGCCTCGGCTAAACGTTAAGCTTTCCCAGACCCCAGAGAGATTCGAGCATTTAATTGGGGCGATGAGCCTAATGTTGACCCTAATTTTCTGGATGGTGGTGGCATGATTACAGTTTTAGATTTACTGATGCGCCTCAGCATTTGGTTTTTGCTGACCGCAGATCTGAGCGGGCCTAATGTCCTGATTGGCATTGCCTTGGCCCTGTTGATTCCCCGGGGTCAACCCATGGTTGGTCGCCTCCAAGACTGGCTGCGGGTGATTGGGGAAATTCTCTGGGCCATTCCCCAAGCCTATCTTGAGGCGATCGAAATTATCTTTCGCCCCCACCATGGTGAGGTCATCACCCTAGAACAGGTGAAGCCCCAACGCACCCCTGGCTTGATCTTTTTGGATATCTTTCTGATTACCTTCACCCCTAAAACGATCGTGCTCAAATATCAAGAGCGGGGCTGGTATGAAGTCCACCAAATTACCCCCCAGGTTCCTGAATCTTCGCCCCGGAGCTTAACGCCATGACTCTCATTCCCCTCAGTATGATTGTGGCCCTGCTGATTCCCATTTATGAGGCGTGGCAGGATAATGATATTTGGCAGAAGCTGCTGGCCTTTGCCAGTATTGCCACGAAAACGTCGATCTTAATTCTGGTGATTTCCGTGCTGCGGGATGACTGGATGATTGGGGTGGTGGGTGTGCTAATTCTCAGTGTTGGCAATGCGGCGCTGATGCTCCTAGCCCATGTCATTCGACGGGTGAATGAAGGGGAATTTATTGATACGGAAGTTGAACCATCGGTTGATTTAGTGCGGGAGGTAGAGGGATGATCACAGCCCTAAGTTATGGCCTGATTGGTCTCGGTATTATTTTTTGGTTTTGGGGTACATGGCCTTTGGTGGGCCATCGATCGGTGCTGTATAAGCTCCATAGCCTCTCTGTGGCGGATACCCTTGGTTCCATGGCAATTATCGCCGGACTCCTGCTCAAAATTCCCCGCGAATGGCCTTTACTACTCCTAGCCCTGATTTCCTTGGCGATTTGGAATACAGTGCTGGGCTATGTTTTGGCCTACTGTTCGAGCCGTACACCTGGGGAAAGTTAGGGAGGAGATTTTTCATGAGCTTTAACCTGCACATTTGGACTGAATTGATTCCATTGGCCGATTGGACTGGCTTTCTGGGCAATTTTCCCGGAATATTTAACGCTGATGCTTTGCTAGGTACTCTGCCCCCCGCGATCGGTGCCTTGACCCGTGAGCAGTTGCTGAGTTTCCTTATGAATTTTCTCAACAGTGAGCAGCCCTATATTTTCGCGATCGTCGCCCTGCTGCCCCTTACAGCCCTCATGACGGTTTCCCAGGTCAATCCCTACCATGCCCTGGTGATTCGGGGGATGTTGGGGGCCGTTGCCGCCTTGGTCTATGCCCTGTTTGGGGCTGCTGATGTGGCCCTGACGGAAGCTCTGGTAGGTACGATGTTGTCGATTACGCTGTATGCGGTGGCGGTGCGATCGTCCCTGACCCTACGCCTCGGCATTCCCGCCCTCTACCTAGAACAGCCCCTCCACCCGCCCACATCCCTTTCTCTCTCCCTCGACCAACTCCTCAGCCGCCTTGCAACCACCCCCAACCCTCCGGCCAGCCTCCAAGGCACCTCCATCCCCCTGCCCACCCCCGCTGCCCCTGTCCCCAAGTCTCACCCCTTAGAGCCGCTGCTGTCCCCCCTACAAGTGGCCCTTGCTCCGGCCCATCTCCGCATTGAATGGGTTCCCTATGCCGATCGATCGGCCCTAGAAACCGCCCTCCACAGCGAAGAAATCCACGGCATCACCTGGATTCTGTCCCCCGAAAATTCTCCGGCCCCGGTCCTCAGTCCCTCGACCTCTCTGCCTAAATATCACCTTGATATCCGCTTACCCCGGATTTATAGCCTACTTCAGACCTTACCCTCAGATTTAGTCACCGTTACCCTCGCTGATGCGACTAATCTCGCTGAATCAGCCTCCAGCGGCCCAGCTTCTCCCCCC
>JBMTWK010000417.1:0-3809 GCA_049452395.1 Prochlorothrix sp.
GGATTTTCAGAGCCTGAAACCCGCATTCTTCCGTGACCCCCTGAATGGTTACGGAGAAGTCTTAGAGCAGTCTTCACTCCGATCCGTGATCACACGGGCTTCCGACTATTTTCGCTGGCAGGTTCAGGGTATTCCACTATCCACCCCACTAGAACCGCAACAAAAAGATTGGAACCAGTGGAAAGACGAGCTATTGAGAGCTTATCAAATGTTTGGTGAGGTTTTATATAATATGCCGTTGCCACTGATTCATCATGGGAACCCAGAGAAATCTGGAGAAAAGTCAGGGATTGAAGGAGGAGAAGATAATACAAGTCCGCTAGATCGAAGTCCGCTAGATCAGCACTGGGACAACCTTGAAGAAGACTGGAAGCATAAAAAGTATGATACTCCCCACATTCTCAGTGATACCGACGATATAGGGAAGCTGATGACGATCGTTGCAGCATTTGACCAGTGCAAAGCCCTGACGGTAGAACAGTTACCGTATGGGAATCTGGTACTCCCGGAGCATATCTGTATCAGCACTGCAACTCAAAGTACCGCATTAGGATTCCTAGGGTCTACAGGCAATGCTTTCACCTCTAGAATCAAGAATTTTAACCAACTAGTCCTGAAGAATAAAAATATTCGGTTTCGCTTAACGCGAGATGTACAGCATCCAGAAGTAAAACGGGGTTCAGTGGGGCATGACGAAATGTTAAGGCTTAAGGCTGCAACTAATGGTGACTATGTGCCAATGGATCGGGACGATCGGATCACCTTTGAATGTCTGCATCAGTTGATCACGGACTTTGAGAACCGGGATTTAACCTTTGAGACCAGTATTCCAGAAATCGTAGACTGGATGACCGCTAAGCTGCCGGATTACTGGATAATTCGAGCCTGTAGTTGAGAATTTTGCCCGGTTTCGCTATCCGGTGGGAAGTGGAGAAATAACAGGGGAGGACGCAGAGCGTCGGGGGAGGCATTCCCACGCAGAGCGTGGGAACGAGGGAGGGGGTTTGGGCGTGAGGGAGCCTTAGACAGGCATTTCTAGACCCTTACTGGCCAACCACTCCGCATTATAAAGCCGCGACTGATAACGGGCACCCCCATCACACAACACCGTCACGATCGTATGGCCCGGTCCCATCTCCTGGGCCAGCTTCACCGCCGCACCCACATTAATCCCCACAGAACCCCCCATAAACAGCCCCTCCTGCCGCAAAAGCTGGTAAATCACCGCCAAAGCCTCCGGATCCGTCACCTGAATGGCATCATCTAGGGGAACCCCCTCCATATTCGCCGTAATCCGACTATTGCCAATCCCCTCCGTGACCGAACTCCCCTCTAGGGTAATCTCCCCCGTCTTAACATAGCTATAGAGACCGCTACCCATGGGATCCGCCACAACACAGCGAATATCGGGGTTTTTCTCCTTGAGAAACAGAGAAACCCCCGCATAGGTACCCCCCGTCCCCGTTGCCGCCGTCCAAGCGTCGATTTTGCCGTTAGTTTGCTCCCAAATTTCCGGCCCCGTCGTTTCATAGTGGGCAAGGCGATTGGCCAAATTATCAAACTGATTAGCCCAAATCGCATTATCTAGCTCCGCCGCGAGACGACCCGAAAGCTTGACATAATTATTGGGATCACGGTAGGGAACCGCCGGAACCGTGCGAACTTCCGCCCCTAGGGTCCGGAGAAGGTCAATTTTCTCCTGGGATTGGGTATCGGGGATTACGATCAGGCACTTGTAGCCCTTGGCATTGCAAATATGGGCCAGTCCAATCCCCGTATTGCCTGCGGTGCCTTCTACGATCGTCCCGCCCGGTTTGAGCAAGCCCTGGCGTTCCGCTTCCTCAATAATGAACAACGCCGCCCGATCCTTCACCGATCCGCCCGGATTGAGAAACTCCGCCTTCCCTAAAATTTCACACCCCGTTGCTTCACTAAAACTCCTCAAGCGAATCAGGGGAGTATTGCCAACTGTTTCAATAAAACCGCTTTTAATCGAGCCGCCTGTAATCATGATTCAACCTATGGGAAATGCAGTGGATGGGAAACTGGGTCCAGATTAGTGTTCCGCCTCACCATCCTATAGCAAGGGGGGAAGTCCAGTTCAAGGGGATAGGAGGTTAACGAGGGGGTTAACGGGGGTCGCCGATCGGGGCTATAGTGGCGAAGAATCCTGTTACTGGGCTGCGTTGCCCGCCGCGATCGAACCCGCTATGAAGTATTGGCTGCTCAAGTCAGAACCCGACGTTTACAGCATCACCGACTTGCAAACCGCCGGGGAAACCCTCTGGGACGGGGTACGCAACTACCAAGCTCGGAATTTCCTGCGATCGATGGCCGTAGGGGACTGCGCCTTTTTCTACCACTCCAACACCAAACCCCCCGGCATTGCGGGCCTGATGACCGTCACCGCTAGCGACGTGGTGGACCCCAGCCAGTTCGATCCCCAAAGCCAATATTTTGACCCCAAATCCAGCCCAGAAGCCCCCCGCTGGCGCACTGCCCAGCTTGCCTTTGCAGAACTTTTTCCCCACTACATCCCCCTAGACACCCTCAAGGCCCAATTCAGCCCCGACGAGCTAGGGGTCGTCAAACGGGGCAACCGTCTCTCGGTCCTGCCCGTTCCCGCCTCTGTGGCCCAGCGTCTCCTGAGCTTAGGCCGTGGCTCCTCTGCTTAGCCGGGGTCTTGACCCCTTAAGCCTTGCCCAGGAACCAGCCCTTATTGCCCTGTTTCTTGGCCTGTAGCAGCGTTAGCGTTGCCGTTTGCAGAAAAACACCGACCCGCTTCCCCGTTAGCTCTGTGCAGACGGTGTTAATGCCCTGTTGGTAGGTGTTGCGGAATTCGTGGGTGACTTCCGAGAGGGAGACCAAGCCATCGGGGTACTTGTTGGGGGCTTTTTGCAGCACAGTATCGATGAGGGGGATCAGTTGCTGCTCAAAGGTGGTTTGGCTATCGGTACTAGCGTCTTCGCTGGCGGCAGCTTGGGTGATAAGGGACGGGGAAAAGAGGGAGATCCAGGTGATTTCGGGCTGTTCTGGGGATTGGTAGAGGACAAATTGCTGGGGAGAGGCTTGGAGGAAGGTGAGGAGGGAAGCAGGTTGGGTGTTGGCTTGGTGGGGCAGGAGGTCGTTGAGACGATCGCCCAAGTCCCGATCGAAGGTGCAACCGTGGCGACGTTCGTAGGCTTGGGCCAGTTGGTCAAGGCTAATCCAGGGGGACTTACGGTGAAGCCACTGGCAAAGCTTAACCAGCCGCTCATAGAGCACATCCAAGGGCACCGCTGGCTGGGGAATTTCCCACTCGTCCCCGCTCACCACATCCCGGACAGCCACCCGATCGCCCTGCTGGGTAATGCGATAAACTTCATAGCCCTGCTGCACCAGAGTGGTGGCAAGGGATGAGAAAATCTGGTCATTGGAGCCAATGAAAACCTGATGCACACGGGGATAGTGGGAGCGAATCGAAGAGCCAAAGGTGAGCATGGCTCCATCGGTGCGATCGCGCCCAGCGGGGACATGAATCAGCAAATAATGGCGATGGTGCAGGTCGCTATCGTTGCCCCGGTTTTTCCAGTTGGCAAAGGCAACGCGGTAGAGAATTTGGCAGTTGGTTTTTTGCTGAATATAAACTTCCCGCTCCCGATCGAGGGAAAAGTGGTCTGCATCCAACAGCACCATGGCGATCGCGGCAGCGACCTGTGGCTGGGCGATTTGCGGCTGGGCAACCTGTGGCTGAGCGATTTCCGGCTGGGCAACCTGCGGCTGGGCAACCTGTGGCTGAGCGATTTGCGGCTGGGCAACCTGTGGCTGGG
>JBMTWK010000418.1:0-3808 GCA_049452395.1 Prochlorothrix sp.
TGATGTAGGATACAGGGGTAATCTGCCTGTGGTCAGAGTCAAGCGGGCAGGTTTTGGGAAAAAAACTGCGATCGGGCAGAATTTTGGGTGAAAACTCGCCCCTATGCAAATTTGGCTGAAACATGGAAAACGGGTGTTGCTGCCTCACGGCAATGATGCAGGTCGGGGCAATCCCCCCGTGGTTTCCCCGGCTTTGGTTCTCAAGGCCAACCCTTCGGCTGCGTTCAGCGTATGACCCAACACCGCTTGACCTTTAGCCTTTAGTTCATTTGGAGCCGATCGAGCAGAGACTGAAACCGAGGGGGATGCTTGCCTTCCGCTGGTCCTACATTGGTGTTGTAAACCCGATAGTCAAGCTGCGGGAAAATATTATCGATCGCTTCTACCTTTTCCAGCCAGCCTGAATCGATCGCCCCCGCTGTCACATCTTCGTAGATCTTGTTAAAGCGCATCAAGTGGGAGCGGGTGCGGCGGATCGCATAGGGCACCATGGTCCCGGTGCGCATAATAAAGGCCCAATCCGAGGACTGTGCTAGGAGTAACTCCCGTGCGGCTTGGTTCAGTGCCCGCTCTTCCAAGCGATCGCGCACCCGTCGCTGGCTTAGCTCAATCATGCGCTCCGTTGCCTTGTGTAAATGGGGATAAATCCAAGTATTTGTCTCATTAAGCCAATATTCATGGAAGCCCTTATAGCCCCAACTGGACTGGGAGGGGCGACAAACCTGGTGAACGGGGTAGGTTTGGAGGTAGTCGCTCAAATGGGTGACGGTAAACTTGGCCTGCTGTTCGGCGGCTTGCCGAAAGACTGCATCGAGGAACCACGGTCCTTCATACCACCAGTGACCGAATAATTCTGCATCGTAGGGCGCAACAATGAGCGGCGGCGCGTCCATGATGGACTTGAGGTGCTCAATCTGGCGCTCCCGGTTAAAAATGAAGTTTGCGGCGTGTTCCTTGGCTTTTTCCCGTGCCCAGTAGGGGTCATAGAGCTGCTTCTCACCGAGGCTGCTGTTGCGGCTGGTGATTTTGTGGTACTTAATGCCCGTGTTCTTGCGCTGCCCATTGGGGAGGATATAGGGCTTAATATAGTCGTAATCGGCTTCCCAGCCGAGATCTTTGTAAAATTCTCGATATTCTGCTGCCCCAGGGTAGCCCACTTCCGCAGACCAGACTTGTTGGGAGGACTCATGATCGCGGCCAAAGGCGGCAACGCCGGTTTCTGTGAAAATGGGGGCATAGGTGCCAAAACGGGGCCGAGGACGGGCATAAAGAATGCCGTGGCCGTCGGTAATGAAGTAGCGCAGCCCCACATCGGCGATCATGCGCTCAATGCCTTCATAGTAGGCACATTCGGGTAACCAAATGCCCTTGGGCGGCTGGCCAAAGTTCTGCTCGTGGTGTTCGCAGGCGACTTTGAGCTGTGCCCAAACGGACTGGGGATACATCTGGAGGACGGGAAAATAGCCGTGGGTGGCTCCGCAGGTGATGATATCGAGGTGATTACTGTTGAGAAAGCGCTTAAAGGCCGTAATTAAGTCCCGATCGTAGCGCTGCCAGGTTGCCCGAACCCGTGTGAACTCCTGAACGTAGTGTTGGGCGAGGTAACAAATGTGGTGGTGGTTTTGGTTGTAGTCCTGTTCTTTGCGGGCCAGTTCTAGGAGCCGCTCTAGGTGCCGATCGTAGCGATCCTGCAACAGTTCATCCCGCAGCATGGAGACCAGGGGCGGGGTCAGGCTCAGGGTGATTTTGAACGGCACGCCATCCTGGGCCAACTCCTCCAACAAATGCACCAGGGGAATATAGGTTTCGGTAATCGCCTCAAAGAGCCATTCTTCTTCCAGTACATAGTCACTTTCGGGGTGACGCACAAAGGGAAGGTGGGCGTGAAGGACAAGGGCAAGGTAACCAAGGGCCATAGGACAGGAGTTAAGGGGGCGAGAAACCCGGCGATCGAGGGTGGGACGTGACGCTGGCAAACCAGAAGGGAGGCTGGGCAGGGGGGTGCTCCCAAAGCTGTTCCTAGGGTACGGGCTAATGGGAAGGTGCCACTGATCTGAGTATTAAAAATTAAGAATGCCCCGTCCTAGGGCAGTCCTAGGGAAGGTCTTGGGAAGACCTTGGGGAAATTCTTGGTCTTTATGAAGATTTGTTGCGACTGATGGATTTAGAATGGAACCGGGACTCTCTCACTTTGGCGAGGACAGACAGGCTTTGGCGAGGACAGATGGGCCAAAGTTCTAGCCCACAGGCGGGCTGGTTTGGACCGGTTGTCTGTGGGTTCTAAAGTGAGATGCAACCTGGCAATGGGGACTGAGTTGCGTTGTGGTGGCAGTTGTGGCCCTCAGGGGCGACGATCGCCGGTCCTAGCGCCTTTTCTCTATCTCTGTTCCCGATTTCTGTATTGATCACCATTCCTTGCAATATTCCTATGGCAACCCCTTCTTCTATCCTCGATCGCATTAACAAAATCACCCCCCTCCGGGATGCCCTGGTGAAGCTGCTGGACGAACCGAATCTAGGCACCCTGCGCATTGATGTCAACCAAGCCCTGGAAGAGTTTGATGATTTAATGGAAGAGCTAGAGCAGACTTTCCCCAAAACCTCTGCCTAAGCTTTCTTCCCCAACTCCCCCCGTTGCTGCACGCCATGCCCTCTCCCCCCATTTCTCTGCCTTATTTTGACTCGCTCCTGGCCAGTCTGCCCCACAGCCCCGAAGTTGCCCAAGCCTTTGGCCGCCATGTTCACTGGGGGTATTGGGCCGATCCCGATCGGGCGACTAATACCGGGGAGGACTTTGCGGCGGCGGCGGAAGCCCTAGCCCAGTTGGTTTACCGAGCGGCCCAGGTTCAGGAGGGCGATCGGGTGCTGGATGTGGGCTGTGGCTTTGGGGGGACGATCGCCAGCCTCAATGAGCAGTTCCAAAGCCTAGACCTGACGGGGTTGAATATTGATCCCCGCCAATTGGAGCGGGCGCGGCAACTGGTGCTGCCCCAGGCCCAAAATCGCATCAACTTTGTCGAAGGCAATGCCTGTGAGTTGCCCTTTGCGGCGGCCAGTTTCGATCGGGTGCTGGCGGTGGAGTGTATTTTTCACTTTCCCGATCGTCGTCAGTTTTTCCAAGAGGCTTACCGGGTGCTGAAACCGGGGGGTCGCCTTGCTCTGTCGGATTTTGTCCCCTTGCCCCTGTTAATGCCAGGAATCGCCCTTCAGCAGACTCTTAACCGTTTAGTGACCGCAGATCCAGGGTTCTATGGTTCGGTGCAAACTCCGATTACCCTGGATGACTATCGCCAACTGGCCCAATCGGTCGGTTTCCGGCTGGATCTAGAGCAAGACATCACCCGCAACACGATTCCCACCTATTTCTACCTCTGGCATCTCCACAACCAAACACCCTCGTCTCAACGCCAGAGCGACGCAGCCACAGATTGGTCTGCCCTGACCCAAACGACGCTCCTGGCCTTTACAAGTTATTTCAACCTGTTGCAATACCTGGTGTTGGGGTTTGTTAAGCCCTAATCCCATCATGTGCAACCTAATCTGAACCCCGCATCCCTTGGCCTCTTCGGGAGCATCCCACGCTGGAAGAACCTTGGTAGGGATCGTGCCTCCGTGGCTTCCCGCTTCGGTCCAAAACCAGGGCAACCATGGGGGGTTTGTCCCTACCAAATCCGGGTTATCGCCAACGTTGGGATGGACCCGTTCAATGTCCCTCGTCCGGGCTGGGAGGGGGATTGGGGGTGAGGGGCTGGGGAACAGTCGCAGATCGCGTTAATCCTTGTGAAGGGGCGACTTAGGTACCCCCCAA
>JBMTWK010000419.1:0-3807 GCA_049452395.1 Prochlorothrix sp.
CACGGGGGGTTTGCCCCTACCCGGTCGGTTAAATCGCTAAAGTGGGATGCTCCCTATAGTCTGCTACAGACTTCTACAGACCGCTACAGACTTCCACAAGCTTGGCCGCAATACGATCGGCAGCCCCCGGAGACCCCATGCGCTGGTAGCCCATTTGGGCAATCAGTTGGAGCCGATCGGGGTCCGTCAAGACGCGCTGCATCATTGGCCCCACTTCACTACAACTATGGACTAAAGTCACGGCTGTGCCCAGCAATCGAGTCTGCGCCTCGGCAAATTCCGGCGTAAACTGCGGCCCATCCCCCGGAATCGACAGAACCGGTTTCCCTAGGCCCACAAACTGCTCCGTTGCAGTTCCGGCCATGGCGATCGCCACGTCACTTAAATTCAAATAGTCCCGATAGGCGGACTGGCTCAACTGAAAGCCGCAGTTGTTGCGCCAGAAGTTATGGGAACCGGGGACGATCGACTGCTGACTCTGTTCCTGGGGTCGCCAGCCCTGGCGCTTGAGGGCACCAAACAGCGCTTCCCAGTCTAATCCGGGGCTAATGGCCCCTAAAAAGAGAATTTTGCGGCCCCCATAGCTGGAAATTACAGAATCCGCAGCTTGGAGCAGGAGTTGCCAGTTGCTATAGGCTTCAGGGGGGCGAGATCCGGGCAGCAGCAGCACCCGTAAACAGCTTTGCCAGGGATTTCCCTCCAAACTAGGCCATGGCTCCAGGGCTAGGCCATCCATCATCGGATTTCCCAGGCTAAAGGCTTTAATGCGTTTCTGGGCGAGGATTTCCGTCGTCAGACCGTCGCGGGGGAAAACGGCACGGCAGCGCGATCGCCGCATTAACCAGCGCTCCCAGGGCAAATAAACCGAGCCAGACCAAGATTCCAACTCTTCCCAACGGCTTTGGCGTGGCAGTAACCCAACCTCATCCCGCAGGTAATATTCTGACTTGGCCGTCCCCACAAAGGCATAGGGCATACCGCTCCACCAAGCCATGAGTAGGGGCACAATGTCTCCGACTGCGAGAATCAGATTTTCGCTTTTTTTGGTGCCTTTGGCTCCCTTAGCCCATTGGCGAATGGCCCCCAGTTGCTTAAAGGTCAGTTGGACCAGCCCCCCTTTAACGTCCTTGAGGAGTTGGCGACCGTCCATGTAGATAAAGCCCCCAGAGGGCATGGTTTGGGTCGGGCCGTCAGGACTCAGCCCAGCGGCCTGGTAACCGTGGCCTTCCCCAACCAGGGGTAATATTGCTACGTCTTGAACCTGGGGATAGGCCCGCAGGGCTTGGAGGATTCGCACTGCGATGATGTCTTCGCCATGGCCATTACTGAGGCACAGTAGACGCATGATGGGAATGTTCGGGGGAATTTAGGGGGTAAAAACGGGGGAATAAGCAGGAGCAAGCCAGCGTTTAAGATTCCTTTATATGGCTTCTCACTTTAATGCATTTTGGGATCACTGCTGTAGCCGATCGGCCTTGAAGCAAGGCTATCCCAGGGGATTGAAACCCGTTCGTTTAGGCAGGGGAAAAGCGGCAAGCCAATGGCAAAGCGACACTCCCAGGGTGGCGTTTTGGGTGTATCCCACTTTCGCCTCTTTCGCCTCTTTCGACGATGGACAGCCGGTCCGGCTATCCCACAACAACCTTTTGGGTGGGATGGGCCTCTGGCCCGTCAAAAGGGGGATGGACCCGGCGTTTTATATGAGCGTCTCGCTCACCACGCGGGCAAGAGAGTATGAGCGTCTCGCTCACCACGCGGGCAAGATAGTGTGAGCGTCTCGCTCACCACGCGGGCAAGATGCCCGCACTCGAAAGGGGATGGGAATTTTCGCCCTACTGCCCTAGCCTACTCAGGAGGAGGAGTCTTCGGTTTTGGAGTCGGAGCCGTCAGCAGCCTCTGCGGTTGGCGCGGGATCAGCGGCGGAACCGGCAGCCCCATTAGTCGGGGCAGACCCTGCTGGTGTCTGCTCTTCGGAAGCCACTGGCCCATCCCAAGCTTCTATGCCCTTAAACAGGAAGTAGAACACCGACGGCTGGATATTGACGTGTTTGACCACTAAGATGCTGAGCCAAATATTCCAGACCATCATGGTAAAGCTGGTGGCGATCGCCGCCCCCTTGGCCCCAACCCAGGGAATCAGCACCGCATTCAAAACAATATTCAACACGGCGGCACTGCCAAAGACCACCACCGATCGATTTTGGTGGCCCGTCATGGACATCAAATAGGCCACGGAGCCACAGAGGGCGCTGACCACTTGGCCAATCACCAGAATTTTCAGTTCCCAGGCCGCCGCCACAAACTTAGGACCAAAGAGGGACATCACCTCCGGGGCAAAGCTCATCAGCCCCAGGGCAATCACCAAGGAGGGCCAGAAAATCCAAATGGTCACCGTGCCCACCAGCCGCTGTAGCCCTTGCATATCCTTTTGGGCATACAAGGTTGCAAAGGCGGGAGCCGCCACAATATTGACGGTTTGGAGCACAAAGCCAACCCAGAGGGAGGTCTTGACCGCTGCCCCATAGAGGCCCGCTTCCTCTGGCCCCAATAGGGAACCAACCATGACAATATCGGTTTGCTGCAACAGAATCCCGAAGGCGTTTTGCAACAGCAAGACCAGGGAGACCGTTAGCCATTCTTTGTGGGCGTAGGCTGCTTGGGGCCGGGGTTGGGGCCGATCGGGGGTGAGGGTGGGCATCCCAACCGTTGCGCCCAGGGAGAGGGCAGCATCGCCCCCCGCACCGAGGCTCATGCCCGAAAGGGCAGGGACAGCCCCCATTGCCCTCAAAAACTGCGGCCCCAGATCTTGCTGGATTTTCCGGGCCATGAGAATAAATTGAAAGACCAAAACCCCCAGCAACAGCCCCGTTGCTAAGGTGATCATGGGGAGGCTGGTCAGGCTCTTGTGGCGATCGAGCCACCAAATGCTACCCCCCAGCACCAACGCGGGCCAAATCACCTGAAGCGGTGTAAGGGCTAGGGTAATGTCATCAAAGGCACGGGACATTTCCCGCTGTAGGTTCATCAACGCCTGGAGCGGCACCAGCCAGAGGCCAATGAGCAAAGCTTTAGCGTAAATAAAAGGGTGAGACCGTTCAATCAGCATCACAACGCCCGTTCCCCCCAAGGCAAAGAGAATGCCCATGGCCAAGGTCAGCAGCCAACTGGTACGCACAATGCCCAGCAGTAAAGCCAATTTGTTTTTAACGCGATACTGGGCCACAAACCGCAGCACAGCCCGGGGAAACCCTAAACCCGCAAAGGTTGCCAGGAGCAGGGACCAGGAAATGACATATTCATAGATGCCATATTCCACTTCTCCCATCCAGCGGGCGAGGGAAACACGGGTTAGATAGACTAAGACCAAGCCGATGACTTGGATCAGGATGGCGACACCTGTGTCACGGGCGAGCAGTTTGAGTTGTGCTTGGCCAGAAATTTGGGAAACAGTGGCACGGGGCATAGGGTATAGCAGTAGTTCCGTTGCGGCGAAGGGCAGTCGATCGGCCTTGGGACAGAGGCAGGACCGTGAATCCAGGACTCTCAAAGCAGGACTTTAGGAAAAGGCTTTCTTTTAGAGTATTTGTGCTTAGCTTTGCTGGCAAGCCTTCCCGCCAGGAACTCGATCGGGCTGGGAGGGCGAAAATCAGGCCCAGTTGGCCCCTACAGGGGGTAACTATTCAGGGGTCTACGAAGTTAGTAGGGTTTCAGCCCTCCGATCTGAGTCTGAAGCAGCTCAAACCGTACCAATCCGGGTAACTATTCAGGGGTCTACGAAGTTAGTAGGGTTTCAGCCCTTCGATCGGA
>JBMTWK010000420.1:0-3805 GCA_049452395.1 Prochlorothrix sp.
GCCCAAGCTTTCTCTAAGGGGGGATGGGATGTTTTACAGACCCTAGGGACGGTGAGTCAAGGGGCGGGCTTAGTCTTTGTGACTGGGGGAGCATTGACCGATCGGGGTCGATCGGCCCTTAAGACGGTCCTACAAAGTTTAAATATTCAGCCCGAATATCAAGCTGAGGTCACCTGTGCCGGAGCTTTCCTCACCTTAGCCTGTAGTTATGGCATTTATCACAGCCTTGGTTCCCTCGGTGACTATTACTATCGCCAAGGAACCCAAGCCTATGACGCAGGACGCATCGCAGCAGCCATTGATGGCCTAGAGGAAGCCCACAACTTTGACCCCAATGACCCCAAAATCAATATTGCCTTGGGGAATTTTTACCAAAAAGCAAGGCAACACGAGCTAGCCTTACCCTTTTACCAGCAAGCAGCCCTTTTTGGCGAACCTGAAGCCTTTAACGGCCTAGGGCGGGCAACAATGCGCCTAGATCCATCCCTAGAAGGATTGGAACAGGCAGAAGTCTTTTTTTTGATTGGCTTATCCCAAGCACAAAAGGTAACCCACGGGCCTGCGATCGAAGCCTTTATCCTGACCCATCTGGGGTTTGTCTATGTTCAGCAGGCCGAAATTTTCACAGCGCTGCCACCGCAACAGTGGGACTTGAAATCAGTCGGCCTTCCCCAAGACTCCAACCCCGTCCAAACCCTGCAAACCATGGCCTACGAGACCCTGATGCAAGCCAATGAAAAGATGGAGCAGGTCAACCCCACAACCCCAGGGGCAGGGATGCAAACCTGTTACTTGGCTGCGCTGCTGGTGGATCAAGGCCAAACCGAAGCCGCCCAAGCCCAGTGGCAAGTCTGCATCGATCGGGCAAGACCCGCAACCCTGGGCCAGTTTCAGGACATTCTCAACTATGCTGGCCCCGCGATCGCCCGCCAAATCAACACCAGCGGCATCATCACCCACACCGCCGTCACCCCCTAATACATCACTAATACATCACTTCCAGCTTTTGGAACTCCTTTTCCACCTCTAGCCAGAGGGATTTATTGTGGGGATCGGCCTTAAGCGCCTTTTTTAGGTAAACTCGCGCCTTATCGTACTGTTTCTCCTGGATTAACTGCCGTCCCCAACGTTGATACGTAATCGCCTGCCACTGACGCACTTCCTGATCCTGCGGGAGGCGTTGGGCCAACCCTTCAACCAAGGCGATCGCCCTGGGGAAACGGCGATTTTGGAGCAAACTCCGCAACTGATGGTAGGACTGGTGCTTAAGCTGCCGATCCATCTCCGACAGCGCAGCATGGTACTGCACAGAGGGGTTTGCGCCAGAGTTTGCGCCAGAGTTTGCGCCAGAGTTTGCGCCAGAGTTTGCGGATTCACTGGCAGCCTGCCCTGCCCCAGTCTTGACCCGTACCCGCACTGGTGGCTCAGTTTCCCAGGGAAACGCCCCATCCCCACGAGTCCCCGCCGCAGTCCCAGCCCCCGGTCCCGCAGGGGTGCCCGGTGCGGTGCTGGCAGTGGATGGAGTTCCGGCACCCGCCGAAGACTTGGCCCCAGAAGACTTGGCCCCAGAAGACTTGGCCCCAGAAGAGCTAGAGGCGCGGGATTTGCGGGCAGAACCGCTGTAGACGCTGGCATAGGGACTCGCAGCCGCGCCCGTTTCTGGAGGAACCTGCTCCAACAGCGTGCGATAGGCGGTGGTGAGCTGAATAAACTGAGCCTCAGCCCACACCTTATCGGCATTGGTGTCAGGGTGGTACTCGCGGGCGAGACGGCGATAGGCCGCTTTAATCTCTCGGTAACTGGCCCCCGATCGCAAGCCTAAAATTTGATAGCAATCTGCTAGGTTCATGGGCAACGGTAATCCCAAGGGTAATAAGGAGAGATCCTCCCGGCGGTTAGCGGCGGGTGGGCGAATGATGCAAAGTTTGGTGCCCATTTTAATCGACTTGGCCCAAAAGCCAAGGGTGACCCCAGAAGATCACCCTAAAGTTGTGCCTGCTGGAGCCAATCTTCACCCAGGCGAATCGTCACATCCGACATCAAATCCCCCGTACTTTCCACCAACACCTCCCCAAACCCCAAGGCTTGTTGGACCGCCTCCGCTTGGCTGCGGTTCCCCCGCTGGGCAATGATATAGGTCGTTGGCAAAGATTCAGACCAATCTAGATCCACATAGACATTGTTGTAGCCCATGGCATAGAGTTCATCGGCCAGCACATCCCCCGCCTCCAGCGATGTCGTACTGTTCTGCACCGAAATCCGCATCCCAGAGGGTGCAACCGTCTGCAAGCTCGGCTCCAGCCCCGTTTCAAAGTACTGGTAGGCCATGGCATCAATTTCATCGTAGTTGGGCAACCAGTAGCTCACCTCGTAGCTAGCATCGCCAAAATCCCCCGGCAACATCAACATTTGCACGTCCTCACGATCGGCATTGCGGGCAAACCCCACCAACGCCGACAGCTCCTCCACCGATAAATTGGTGTCCAGATTATCCCGCACCACCGAGAGAATCTTGGGCAGACGGCTAATGGTCCGAGGATTGAGGGCTTGCTCCGTCAGGGCACGCATGAGCAGTTGCTGGCGTTGAATCCGGCCAATGTCGCCGTAGCTGTCATAGCGAAACCGCAGGAACTGCAACGCCTTGGCCCCATTGAGGTGCTGCTCGCCCTTTTGGAGGTTGATATAGAGGTGCTGGCTATCATCCTGGTATTTCATATCCTGGGGCACATACATCGTTACCCCCCCCAGGGCATCAATTAGTTTCTCTACGCCCTGGACATTAATGCGCACATAGCGATCGATCTGCACCCCATTCAACAGCTCACTCACCGTCTGCGCCGTCAGGGCCGGTCCCCCATAGACATTGGCCTCATTAATCTTGGTCATGCCATAGCCCTGCACATAGGCACGGGTATCCCTGGGAACAGACAGGGCCGTCAGCGTCTCGTTAAAGGGGTCAAACCGGATCAAAACCATCGTATCCGTCAAGCCATCAAAGGAATTGACCAAGGCGTGGTAACCCAGATCCTGCACCTCCGGCGGTGGATCATTGACATCCGTAGAAAGAACTTTCGTCCCCAGAACCAGAATATTCACGGGGCGAGTCAGGCGGGGAAAGGTGAGGCGCAGACCCCCGGTATTGATTAAGTCCCCATCCGCCGCAAACACCGCCGCTTCTTCCTCCGTTAGCTCAGTTTGGAGCAGGGGGGTACTGGAGAGGGAAAAGGCCAAAAATGCACCAATCGTAGCAGAGGCGATCGTAGCCCCCGTTAAACCGGTCGCAATCAACAACCAACGGGCAAGGCATTTCCGGTGGGCAACCCGACCCTTGGGGCGACGAGCTTGGGGCGGACGGCGCACATGAGCGTGAGATGGTTTGGCCATGGTGAGCGGGCAATTTTCCCTGCGAAGAGTGCTTGGGTTCCCCTTAGGATTCCCTCGTTTGGGGTCAAGTCCCCCTATATATATCAGGTCTGACCGGTTTGTCCAGGGTCACGATCGACCCTTGGCAAAAGTCGCCGGTTATCCAGGAGATATCTCAGCCGGAAAACCCAGGTAATCCTTCCCCTTCTCCCGCCGCGATCGGGGCCAGAATTGCAAGCCAGGGAGCGGGATGACCGGGACAATTTTAGCGGAGATTCAGACCGCGATCGACGGACCGGGGCAAAGGCTGAATGCCTTTGGTTACAAGACCTTGGGCCTGGGCCAGTCTGCCAGAGTTTCCGCCACAAAAGCAACTCCGTTGACCGAGACTTTACCCCTGGCTACGACCTACTTCACCAGGGTTTCAGAAGAATTCGGAATT